>JAKSCF010000254.1 GCA_022360735.1 Clostridia bacterium | reverse complement strand
TCGTCTTCCATGTTATCTTTTTGGTTTTCTTGGCATTTCATCACCCTATTATTATTTTTTTCTTATTGTATTCTCATCAAGTCAATTTGTCAAGCCTGACCCCTTTTTCCCTATAAAACAAATATATGGTATAATAATACATAAAAAAATATAGGAGAAAATTTATGCTTGATTTTAGTTTATTAAATTTAGGGAGTATAATATTTGGACTAATTGCATGTATACTTCCTATTATTAATCTTATGCAACTCAATCAGCCTAATCAAAAAAAGTGGATTATTTTTAGTGTTACAAGTCTCAGCTCCTGCTCAATCTCATTATCTATGCAAATCTTTTATACCAAATATTTAGTAAGTATTGAAGATTGGTCGGCACTTATGGATACTTCAAACGCAGTAGCTTTAGCGGCAGTAATTCTTCTTATAGTTACAATATTACTAAATGCACTTACACTTGTTTATTATAGACAAAAAATATAATTTCACCTTGAATTGTTTACGATAGAATCGTAAATTTGTATTCTGAATGCATTGTACTATTTAACTCTTCCTGAAAGTTTTATTAAATTCATATATCTGCCATTATCTGTATCCATCATGTCCTTATCTTCAAGTGCATAAGGATTTCCACAAGATAACCAATCACTCCAAGCCTTGTGAAAACAATTCATTTCACTGATTTTAAAGTTCTCAAGATGATCTTCAAATTTTGGTTTCCACCAATCAATAGAATGTACCATTGTCAAAATTTCTTCATTCCAAAGCGGTTTCATTTCTTCAGGAATGTTATGTTCTACCTCAAATTTCATTCCTGGAAAAGCAATTGCAACAATAGCATCTTTTTTGAGTATAGGTTTAAGCACCTCTACAAAATAAGTGTCATTATTTGCAAAATAATGATATGAATCTATGCTTACAACTGCATCGAAATATTCATTTGGAAAAGGTAAATTAAGGGCATCAATTTGCAATGGAACTATCAAATCGCTGACACTCATTTGTTTAAAACGATTATAATTATCAGTAGGTGGTGTCCATAAATCAAGAGCAAAAACCTCAACACCAAATTCTTTTGCCAAAAATATAGATGTAAGGCCTCTACCACAACCTAAATCTAATACTTTCATACCTTTTTTGAAAGGTAAACCTTGTGTTAATTCTTCGGCTACTACCATTGAATTTGGTCCCATCATATTTTCGTTTAAAAATTCCTTATCATATTTCATTGTATATTTCTCCTTCTATTAAATAAATAATCTAACTATTACTAATTCAAATTTATATACTTCACATCAATTAGGCTAATCATCAATTCTCTACAACCTCCCCCAAAGTAATCTTCTCAACTCAACCCTTTCCTATTTCTAGCCATAAGAAGTAAGCAATCCACTACAATTCATTCTACATCTTTTGTAAAAAATATCCAATACATTTCTACAAATCAATTTATGTTTTTCATTCATTATAAGCAATAGACAATTATTTCATATATCAATGAATTTTTATTTAATCCTAAATAAATATTACCTCATGAATAAAAAGCCTTGGCATTATATTCGCTCCTTCAAGTTTTAGCCCAAACAAAAAAGGAGAAGCCTACGATCTATTTGGCCAAAGGATTCTCCTCTTTTATTTATATATTTGTATTATTGTTTAAAAATATTTAGGAGTTTTTTAATCTTATTCAATCTCTTCTTTAAGCAAATCTATTTCTTCCATTGCATTATTTGTTATCATCCATACTATACATCCACCAATTTTTTGATTCTCGTCAAATAAGTTATCTTCAATAAAATATGCTGATTCAAATCTTATATCTTGCTCTGGGTTAATAGTAAAATATATAGTCACTTTTGGATAATACATATGATTTTTATATTTCTTAAAATAAAATAACAATCATTCTCTTTTTCATTATAGCTAATCATTGCCTTCAAGTTGTATTGAAGCGTCTTTTCATACATATTTAATACCTCCTATACGGACCAGGCTTTGACCCTCTGTTGGGCTGCCCACATATTATAGTATTTTCCTTCAAGCGCCATCAACTCGTGATGTTTGCCTTTTTCAACAATTTTCCCGTTGTCCATAACAAAAATCTGATGGCTCCAACAATGGTCGATAATCTGTGTGCAATGACGATGATCGTCTTGTCTTCTATTAATCCATCAATGGCTTGTTGAACCGATACTTCGCTTTCAAAGTTGCTTGGAACCTTTGCTTCTTTTGGTTTTGTAAGAATTGGCAAGTCATTTATTTCATGAATCCTCACTGCTGATGCATGGGCCTTCTTAATCGCTTGGCTAAACCACATCAGCGGCATTAAGGCTTCTGCAAGGCCTGTGCTAACCATAATGGCTGCCATAAAGCCTGATAAACCAAGTTCATTACTAAGAATAAGTAGCATGCCTACGCCTGTTACTGCTAATAATGTTGGTAAAGGACTCAAAATAATCAAGGCAATCTTTCCAGGACTTGCTGTGAGATTAATCCAAGTTTTCGTATAATGTCTGTATTGTTCTAGAGCTGTGTTATACCGTTTAGAAGAAGTACTTCCATCATCAAATGTTCTTACAACAGGCATCGCCTGTACAAACTCTATAACAGCCTTATTAATATCAGACTGACTCTGTTCATATCTTTGTCTATGTTCTGCATCATCTTTTGTCGCTCCACGCATGAGAATCATGCCTAAAATGAGTACACCTATAGCTGCAAGAGCAATTCGCCAATCAATAGCAAACATGACTATTAAAGATAGAATAGGTGTTGTAGCACTTTTTCCTATCAATGGTATACTGTCAGCAACAAAAATGTGAAGGCTCTTAACATCGTCTAAAAGCACTTTCTTTAACGATCCCGTTCCTGTACTAATCACATAGCCAAGAGGCACATCTGCTAGACAACTTATAAGCTTTTTTCTCAATATCGTTTCAAGTTTAAATGCACCCAGGTGCGAAACAATAAAACTGTAATAACGAATAATGAATGTCATTACAATCACAGTCGTTAATAACCAAAATGATTGCATAAAGTTCAAGCTTAGACCAAACAGCTGAAGTTCTCCTCCAAGGATAATCCCAATAGTATTGGCTAACAGGACATTGCCTAGAATCATTAATACTCCTTGAATCATCGCAAGAACTATTGCACCAGTCATATAATTACTAACGGGTTTTGTAATCGTCCAAAGCCCCTGCTTATTGTTCTTACTTTTTGCCATTACACAATCCCTGCCTTCTCAAAGTGCTTTGTAAGTACAGCTTTACCAATATAAGCCTCATTACCTACTGTAGCAATTAGGCCAGCGATGAATCCCGGTCCATTGATAAAATCAACCATGGACCTTAATGCTGCTTCATTTTGTCCTCCAGCCAACGCAGATTGAATATCCTGTTCAGTTGTTAGAACTACTGGTTGCCTAAAACCTAATGCTGATAGTTCCCCAAAGTTGCTTTGTTGCCTCTATATCTAAGTTAGCTAAGGGCTTATCCATTAGAAACACATCAATACCTATTGTATAGATTGAAGCAAACGTTATTATAGGAACAGTTTTTCTCACCATAGCACCTATCATTGCTAAGTATGAGTGCCCAAACTATTACATACACAATACAGTAGCGTATACTTTTTTCCCTCATACCTTGCCATGCTATAATCATTGCTATTAGACATACAGAGAAATTTC
>JAKSCF010000517.1 GCA_022360735.1 Clostridia bacterium | reverse complement strand
TATCATCATATGAATGGTGATGTTATTAGATGCACAGAACCATAGGGATGTCTTTGAGAAACAGAAATTATTAAGGGTGTTTTTAACAAATAAAAAAAGATATAAAAATATCTTAAAATTTATGGATTGACACAATAAAAAAAACAGAGCAAAACATCTGTTAGAAATAAGCTCAAAATTACTATATTCTACTATATCATAAAACACTATTTTTGTTAAGGATTTATAATAAAAATCTGAAAGTATTTATTACGAGGAGACCTATGTCATCCGTACAAGGTTTTAACTTGACGCTATAATTTAACGAATATACAATTAAATTATATTAATTTTGAATCAAAATAGATCATAATCTGGGTTAAGGTTATAGAAATAAAGATAATAAAGTGAGGTGTCAATTTGTTTGAATATCAAATAAAAAGCAATCGATCCGAAGAGCTTATAGATATTACTTATCTAATCAATAAAGCCCTCAAGCAGTCAGGTGTCAAAAATGGATGTGCTATGGTGTTTTGCCCTCATACTACAGCAGGAATCACCATAAATGAAAATGCTGATCCGGATGTATGCAGAGATATGATTGCAGGATTGGAAAAGATATTTCCTAAAGATGGAGATTATAGACATTTTGAAGGCAATTCCCACGCTCATCTAAAATCTTCTTGTATGGGTGCTGAGAAAACCATCATTGTTCATGACGGCAGATTGCTTTTAGGGACATGGCAAGGCGTTTACTTCTGCGAATTTGACGGTCCAAGAAATCGAAAAGTTTATATTAAAATAATAGAAGAAAAATAGTATTTTATAAAAAATAATTATTTGTATCAATTTAGTATATTTCATATGCAGATGCTAAACAAAGAGAAACCATAAGGTCGTATAAAATTGCGGCCTTATTTTTATGTGAAAACAAGAAAAGTCATTTGTCTCACTTTTCCAAGCTATTCGATCATAATGCTATGCTAACTGTTGGGAAATTTATTGAAATTATCACTATATTCTGGATCTAAAAGAAGGATATATGACAGAATATCAATCAAATAAAGAAAAGACAGTTGTGAATTTATAAACTGTGGATCATTTATTTGACTTACGTCACTAACAAAAATAGTCGTTTCCGACAGATTTGTTAAAGGTGTATAATTCGTTTTGGTAATGGCGCAAATAGGTGTACCGATTTCTTTTGCAATATTGCAAGCTTCGATGACCTCTTGGGTTGTACCGGAAGTTGAAATAGCAATTAATAAATCTTTTGATGAAAATCTTTGAGTCTGTGCTTTCATAAGGTGGCTATCCGTAATAGCTTTTGCAACAAGGCCCATGTGTACTAAACGCATACTTAATTCAATAGCGGTTAGGCCGGAGCTCCCAATGCCGCAAATTAAGATTTGATTAGCACTTTTAATTTGATGAATGAATTGATTCAAAACATTTATGTCAATGAGCTCTGAAGATGATAAATACACTTGATTGCAATAATGCATAATTTTTTGAACAGGATCATCTATAAGAGGCTGAGGTTCATTTTCAGAGGAAAGGAGTGTCAAAAATTCATTGTAATTACGGTAGCCAAGTTTCTTGCAAAATCTACTAATGGTAGATTTTGATGTTCCATTTTTTTGCGCTAAATCGTCACTGGAATAGAGAACAACTTCTTTATGATGTTTTATGATAAAATCAGCAATTTTTTGCTCGCTTTTTGACAGTTGCATACCATAGTACTGTAAACGATTTTTAAAGTTAAGATGTGACATAATAACCTCCATTTATTATCGTTATATACCTCAGATACATCTTAGTATGAAGTGTCAAAAAAAGCAACTAAGTTTTTGTTTTGACAGATAGATGTTTATCAAAACCCTTGACAAGGCTGTAAGGATAAAATATAATTTTATTGAAATAAATTTCATAATATAAATAAATATTGAAATAAGTTTCATAATTATACTTTTTATTCATAAGATTGGCTTATGGAGGGGGTGGTCATATTGTTAGACAAAATTAAAAATGGATTGGTTGTATCTTGTCAGGCCCTTCCTGATGAGCCACTACACAGTCCATATATTATGGGTAAAATGGCCTATGCGGTATCGGAAGGTGGTGCATCAGGCATTAGAGCCAATGGTGGAGTTGATATTATTGAGATTAAAAAGCAAACAAATTTACCTATAATTGGAATAGTGAAATGCGATTATACTGATTCAGAAGTGTATATTACTGCTACGATGAAGGAAATTGAAGAACTTGTAGTAACAGGATGCGAGATGATAGCCATTGATGCAACAGATACTCAAAGACCTAAAGGTGAGTCAATTGAAGAATTTATCAAAAAGGTGAGAGAAAGAGTTCCCAATACTTTGCTAATGGCGGACATTGCAACCCTTGAGGAAGCAGTTCGAGCTGAAAAATTGGGATTTGATTGTGTTTCAACAACATTAATTGGATATACGGAACAAACAAAAGGTTTAAATATTGCTGACAATGATTTTTCTATATTAAAAGAAATTGTAGCAGCGTTGAATGTTCCGGTTATTGCGGAAGGGAATGTCAACACACCGCAGAAAGCTAAGCGCTGCCTGGATATTGGTGCACTTTCAATTGTTGTAGGAAGCGCAATAACAAGACCAAAATGGATTACTGAAAGGTTTATTAAAGCCATTAATGAAGAATAGAACGGATAAATGAAAAAAAAGCTCGAATTATTCATGATATTAAAAAAACTCAAATACCTTGTTAATCCGCTATTTGCTCAGGTGACAGCTAAAGAATTTTAAAAAAAGTATTGGACATATTCAACAACCGGTGTTTTGGCATTGATTACTTTTAAATAATGATGGAAGGAGTTAATTATTTTCTTTAGTGGTGTCCTAATGGTGGCAGATATTTATGGGATTTAAGCACTGTAATTGATTTAACTCAAGCGTATTAAATTTTGTTAAATGAATATTTCGGGTGAAGTAATAAAAAGAAGGAGGAAAAAGAAGTGGCAGACCCAATAAAAGTTGGTGTTATAGGAATGGGACAAATGGGGGTTCTTCATGCAAAGGTTTACAGAAAGTTACCTCTTGTAGAATTAGTTGCTTTCTGTGAGTTTAATGATGACAGACGAAAAGAAATGGCTGAAGAATTTCAGTGTACCGCCTATAAAAGTTACAAAGAGATGTTAGCTGACCCAAATATTGATGCGGTAAGTATCGTTTTACCGGATGACATACATAGAGAAGCAGTTGAAATCGCTGTTGCTAATAACAAACACATCCTTTTAGAAAAGCCTCTTGCAAAAGAATTGGAAGATGGTAAAATCCTTTATGAAATCACCAAGGATTATGACAAAGTGTTTACTGTCGGTTTTCTTCTGCGGTTTGATCCACGCTTCAGCATGATTAAGGATGCCTTGGATAAAGGAGAGCTGGGAGATATCATTCATTTATATTGTAGAAGAAATAGTCCGATTATTGGACCAAGACGTTACATCGGTTCTTCCGATCTCAGTATGCATGTCATGATCCATGATATTGATTACATTAATTGGTACATGGGATGTGATCCGGTTAAAGTCTTTGCAAAAAGTAGAAGTGTTCTTTTAAAAGACAATAATATGAATGATGTTATCTATGCTATTGTGACATATGAAAATGGGGCAATT
>JAKSCF010000259.1 GCA_022360735.1 Clostridia bacterium | reverse complement strand
TTTATTCCTCTTAGGATCATCCGTAGGTCGCCCCATCTTTTTGGTTCCCATTTTTCACCTCCTACTTTTGGACCCAATAATATTATATATATTTTCGGACCCAAAAGTCAACCCAAAATAAAGCTTAATATATCAAAAAAGAATCCAATTTTTTAATATTCTTTTTTGATATATTAAGCTTTATTCTTTATTATTCTTCTTCACTTATTGAATATTTCCAAAGCAAATTTTACTTTTCCTTATTTACATAATTTAGGGCATTATCAGTCAATTTGTTGGGCATGACCACATCCTCCATTATTCACTTACAACTTCATTTTCCTGCATATACTCTTCCCTAATTTGTGATAACAATTTTCCTGTTTCTTTATGCACAGCACAAAAATAGGTTTGAACACTTGACCATCCATAGAGATTTTTTAACCATGCCTGCATGGACATTTCTGTGTTATCCACCAATACATTTCCATTTGATAAAAGTTTTGCTTCATCCTCTCTGCCTTTTGCAATAATCATATCTCCCTCTTTAACAACTCCCCATTCCAGCATTTTGTCAATCTTTGGTAATGCCCGTCTGGTAATCTGACTGTTACTTTTAGCAGAAATACTTTCTGACTTATCCAATAAATTTACATAATAATCTTCGTAACTTGTTATAGGCAATAATTTCTTTATATTCAGGTATACTTCATCTTTTATTTTATAGGGCATCAAGCGATAACAATTCATATCAACATGATTGCTATTGAGCCATGCAACGGCTGAAAGTGTTTGACCATCAAAATCAGAAGCAACAAGTATAATCCGCTGTTTTTTATTAAAGCTTTTTACTGCATTATTAACATTTAGAAATTCATTTAGCTTTCTTATTCCAAGCTCATACGACGTTAATTCTCCAAGATCAAATTCATTTTTGTACTTTTCAATATATGGAGCATAAACTTTCTTTACAAGTTCATCCGTTGTTTCAATTGTTGCATAACTTGCAGCATAACGAATGGCTTGGAATTCAAAAGCCTCTTTTCTGATTTCAATGTCTTTTTTATCTCTTTTGATTTCAATCAGCACAATATTGCCATTGCTGTCAACGGCAGTCAGATCACTTCGCCCTTTTTCCTGATTTTCGACCTCACGTCCTACAATGAGCATGGATTCTTCTTCATCACACAGCATATCTATACTGTTTCTTAGGATTTCTCCCACATCATTCTCTATCATATTTAATTCAGAAAAAGTTACTGACTCTATTCTTGATACCTGGTTGCCTTTGATATTATACAAAATCTTTCCCCCACATTCTAATATTTATCTCAACTCATCGTCCAAAGGTACAATGCTTTCATCCAGTGTCTTCTTCCACTGACGTTTCATCTCCGGATTATATTTCAATTTCTTCACTTCCGTGTGAATTGTCTTCAAACAAAAGGGACGGTTCTTTTTGTTTGCTTAATTAAACTACCTTTAATTTTTCTATTAACGGAATATCCGCAGGTGCAAAATCAAACTTATCAAATTCTTCAATTTCAATCCACTTAACTTGATCGTGAACTGACAGCTCTATTTCACCTTCTATAATCGTACAAAAGTATGCCAATAGCCTTATTACCCCGTTAGAATATTCATAGATGCTATCACCTAAAAATTCTCCTACTTCAATTTCTATGTTCAATTCCTCTTTAATCTCTCTCTTTAAACAATCCTGCGCGGATTCTCCTTTTTCGATCTTTCCACCTGGGAATTCCCACTTACCCGCTAAATTCTCATTAGCGCCTCTTCTAGCTATCAAAATCAAACCATCTTGCACAATAATTGCCGCTGTAACATCTTTCATTACATCTTTCTCCCTATTCAAATATATACGCATATTATACCATTATAGTGGTTATTAGCAATTTGTAAAACGGGATATTTAGGGACGGTTCTTTTTGGTTCATTGCTTACTTAAGTCCATTTTGGCATTTTTAAAAAACATCCATTTCGTAGCCTCACGTATTTTATAAATATTAATACTCAGTTAAAAAATAATTTTAAGCTTATACATCCTTGACAATTTTGTATAGCATCTATACAATTAAACCATGAAGGAAATATTAACCGTTAACGAACAACTTGATATTGAAGAAGAAATTGCTTATTCTATTGTACGTGTGTCTTATAAGTTATTAGGTGGTGACCGTGCAACGCTTAAATATGGTACAGATGTGAATATCTACGGTTCTGAGATACATATGATATGCTTTATTAAGAAGAATCCAGACAGCTATATATCCAGTATTGCGAAAAGCATTCATGTTACCAGAGGTGCCGTATCACAGATTGTGGCACGACTTAAACGAAAAGGTTTAGTTGAAACCGAAGTCGATCCTGAGAATCTCAAGCGCAAAAAATTAAAGCTAACCGAAAAAGGGTTAATTGCCTATGAAGGCCACCAAAAGATACATGCTCGTTTTAATCAGCATATAGGAAAAATTTTTTCAGATATGGGTGAAAAGGATAAAGAAAAAATTATGACATTCTACAATAAGCTTGAAAAATCAATAGAAGAATTGGTTGAACAATTATAAGCATTTTCTCTTTTATTTTAAAGATGTGATAGTTTAATCTCTATGTATAGATGCTATACATAGGGTATATTTTTCATCATTATGTATAGATACTATACAAGATTAAGGAGGTTATTTTAATGAATCATGAAAATTTAAAAACAGAAAAGATTTCTTCATTGGTATTTAAATTAGGTGTCCCTGCAACAATTGGGATGTTAGTTATTGCATTTTATAATCTTGTGGACACTTATTTTGTAGCCGGCTTGGGCGTTGAAGCTGTTGGTGCTGCTACAGTAGTATTTCCTATCTCCATGTCTATTTCTTCCATTGCCTTTGCAATAGGTACGGGTACATCTTCTTATGTATCACGGTTATTAGGCGAAAAAGACTTAGTAAAGGCCAGTGTTGTGGCTTCTACCAGCTGCTTTACTTCTCTGCTTTTATCCGCTTTGTTAGCTTTACTTTGTGCATTCTTTATGAAGCAGCTGTTGTATGGTTTTGGTGCAACCGCTTCTATCTTTGAGTATGCTTAT
>JAKSCF010000527.1 GCA_022360735.1 Clostridia bacterium | reverse complement strand
CAATTTCAACAAAATGCTCAACAAATTCAGGTACTTTTTCCTGTAAGCCGTTTTTGATCAGTATTTGCCGGCCTGCATAAACTATTCCGCACTCCCCGTCTGGTGCACGGCCATGTCCGTATTTTTTTAACTGCTCCACTGTGTCATTTAATTCCTCAATATGATCTTTAAAGATGAGAGTCAACACTTGAGCACAGTTCAAACGTTGTTCTTTGTTCATTTTTCCTAAAAAAGTTAAACGGGCTTCCTCATAATTCATCCATTTCCTCCTAATTTAAAGCGGCTTAGGACCATAATACTAAATTTGATGATGAGTAATAGCCAGGGAGTTCCATGTAAAAAAAGATCAAGCCAGTCTATGGCTTTACGTAATTCTCCCTTAAATAGCAGAGAGAGTTTTTCTACAATATGAGGAGGATTAAAAGGGGCCAGGCCGATAGTCAGGCAGAGCAAAATCAGCATAGGCCAGGTTAAATTATTGAAAAAAGTCAATATTTTAGCAAGCATGTTGATTCCTTATTTAGTTGTTAGTAGCAAACATTTTATGAATATACTGTAAAATTCTTAAAATGGCAAGAGATTTTTTTTATTTCACTTTGACAATGCTTCTGAGACAATCTTAGATAATCTGCTGATATTATATGGTTTTTTAATAAAGCCATTGATACCGAGTTTACTCAATTCTTCAATTCGTTCATCATTCAGCAGTCCAGAAGCAACAATGGTAATGATATCCGGGTTGATTTGTTTCAGTTTGAGATAGGTTTCTTTACCGGATAACTTCGGCATAGCCATATCTAAAACAACCACAGCATATTCTTTTTTATGCTGTTCATAAAGAGCTATTGCTTCATAACCGTTTTCTGCTAAATCTATTTCATAACCACATTCTTCAAGAATCGATTTAGCAATTTGCCGCATGACAAATTCATCATCAACGACAAGAATGCGCCCCTCTCCTTTCCAAATTTGAATTTCTTTTTGTTCCTCCTCTTTTGCCAGATGATCTTTAGATAAGGGAAGATAGAGATTAATGGAAGTACCAATGCCCTGCTCAGAATAAACATCAATGAATCCATTATGCTGACTGATGATATTATAAACCATGGCCAGGCCTAAGCCTGTCCCTTTTCCCGCTTTTTTTGTAGTAAAAAAAGGCTCAAATATTTTTATTTTTGTCTGGTTATCCATCCCCACTCCAGTATCTTTAACTGACAAAACCCAGTATTCTATAGCTTCAGCCTGGGGATGGGTGGAATTAAAAATATTATCAGCAAATAATTTATCTATAAAAATTTCCAGAATTCCGCCTGGTTTATCTGCTTTTTTACGCATGATTGTCATAGCATGGCAACTATTTAAACATAAATTGAGCAGGACTTGTTCTATTTGCGCTGGATCAGCTTTAACAATTGCAGGATGAGGATGATATTTGACTTTAATATCAATGCATTTATCAAAGGTATTTTGACAGATTTTAATAACATGTTTGACGGCAGCATTGAGATCAACAGGTACTAAATTCAGTTCATGTTTACGGGAAAGGGTGAGAAGCTGCTGAACCATATCTGTTGCTCTTGCCGCAGAATTTTCAATGGTAGTTAAAACTGATTTAAGATCAGGGATTGAAACAGCATTTTCTTTTTGAAGCTTATAATGAAGGATAGAAGTACTGCCGGTTATCCCTCCCAATACATTATTAAAATCATGTGCTAAGCCGCCGGCTAAAGTGCCAATCGTTTCCATTTTTTGGACCTGGATTAACTGTTCATCTTTTTTGACGATATCTGTAATATCATCCAAGCGGATAACGATCCCATTTAAATCATCAGAAATCAGTGGAATAAAGTAAATATTGTATAATTTACTACCAATTTTCAAAACATTGACTTTTTGAGAATAATGTAAATGCTTTTTTTGAATAATTTCTGTAAAATAATCATTAAATATATCAATTTGAGGGATAATTTTCCAGATACTCTTATTTAATATTTCATTATCATTCAACCCAATAAATTCTCTGGCTTTATCATTAATACGCACAATATTACCTTTTAAGTCAATGGAAATAATAGCAGAATGAAGAGAGTTTAATACATTATCCAGATAATTCATGGTTTTATTGATCTCTTTATCTCTTTTATAAATCTCTTCCAGCATATTATTAAATCCCTTATACAATACACTAAATTCATCATTACTGGTTTTATTAATTCTTACTGAATAATCTTTTTGACTGGCAATTTTTTTTGAAAATTCCGTTAAGAATAATAAAGGATGGATCACCAGTTTGTTTAAGAGGAGATAAATAGCAATAATAATGAAAATAGCGATTGCAGAAAAAATACCGATCAATCCATAAACGACATTTCTTTCACTTTCTATTATCTTTTTTTCAGAATAAAACACCTCAACAAAGCCTACATTTCTTTCTTTGTAAAAAACATCAAAGGTAATTTTTTTTACATGCCGCCCTGAGCTGCTTAATTGAAAAGCTTCAGAGATTTCATCTATCAATATGGTTTTGTTATGTGAGATGGTTTTAACTGCTCCAAACTCAAACTGTTTATCAATAGTTAAAATATTGATGGCAATAATAATTTCATTTTTTAAGATTGCTTCATTGACCTTTTTTACACCTTCATAATCATATTCCCATAATTGATAACCAAGGGATAAATCAGTGATATTTTTAATATTCTCCAGGAAATCATTTAAATTATCTCTTAATCTTTTTGAGTTTTCTACAAAAAATATAACAGAGGAAATACTACTCACTAAAGTAACAATCATAGTGATGATAATAATCAGTTTAATAGAAATTTTATTAAATTTTTTCATATTCAATTAATTATTAATTATTTTAAGAAATAATTCAATATCGGATTATTAAATATTGCATAAATGGAAATTTTGCATAGTATTAATAATAATAAAAGAGGTTTTAAAAAAAACGGTTTGATTACCTGGTTAAAATTAGTTTGTTCGATGGAGGAAAATGGTTATGAAAAAAATCATTCTACTATTTGTTCTTTTTTTATTATTGCATCCAGTATTTAGCCAGGAAAAAATCACTGAGGTCTTGTGGGTTACACCGGAATGGGAAGGATATACTAACAGTAATGGTGAAGGTATTTATAATGAAATCATTGAAAAGGTTTTTGAAGAGCAAAATATCAAAGTGATTCAGGAATATGTTCCCTGGAAGAGAGCTTTATCACGGGTTGCTGATAAAAATGCCGATTTTACTGGTGCACATGATCCAGATCCCCGGTTTTATATGGCAAAACATCCAACTGTGCAAAGTGTGGAAATGGTATTTTTTAAAAAAAATAAATTTAAAGAATGGAATGGAATCAAAAGCCTGGAAAATAAAAAAGGGGTCTGGTATTTAGGCTATATTGATGGGACAGATGAAAAATTTAAACAATACCTAACTGGTGATGATGTTAAATCAAGAGATGCTGCTTTAAGAATGGTCCTAACCGGAAGGTCGGATTATTATCTTGATAACAGTATCCAGATGCCTATCACGATTAAAAATTATAAAGGGCGATTGAATAAAGCGGATTTCAGGAGGGAAGTTGTCTTTGTTGTCAATCTTTACATGGTTTTCAGTAAAAATGAAAGAGGGAAAAAAATCAAGGAAATATTTGATAAAGGGATTGAAAGGCTTTATCGGGCAGGGAAATTAGAGAAATTGTATCACAAGTATCATGAGCCTTATCCTGATTTTGATATTCAGTAATAATTTTAAGTCATAATTTTTGGTGCTGTAACTGGGGATGGTTGGGAGGAGATTCACGGAGTACACGAAAAAGACACAGCGAAGCTGCCCCGCATTGAGTACAATGCTTAGCTGAGACCACGAAATCGGTATGTGAAAAAGGCAATTTTCTAGCCTTTTTCTTTGTTTTTTTCATGTTTTTATCTAAAAGCTTTTAAATGGTGAAAAAATAAAAAGGTGCAGTTTTTGCTGCACCTTATTGAATTTATAAGTTTTTATTTCTTTATTTTTTAATTTCTAATACATCAGATAGAATAAACTTTAAATACTCAATTAGTTCGTTTTCATCGTATTTCTTTTGATTTAGCGTAAGTTTTATTTGAGAAAAATCTTCATCTGTTTTTTTATCAAAATAAAAAACAAGAATATTCTTATCAAGAATTACATTACTACACAGTCCATATCCTGAATTTTCCTGACCATTATATTCAATATAATAGCTATCCATTTCAAGTTCTTTATCCTGTTCATCAAAACTATTAGCTTTTTGTATTAACAGATAGTTTTCAATCTGATCTTCAATTTCACTATCTCCAAAAGCTATCATTTTATAATTTTCTTCAATATTATTTGAAATATTGATCGTTCCAATTTCGATATCTATTTTCACCTAATTATTTCCAACACAAGTTTTAAATATTTCATTTTTGTTTCTTCTTCCACTTCATTAACCTATCATGAAGTGCTTCATTCCATTCAGCACTAGGACACTTGGCAATAAGCTTTTCGTATTTGCTTAATTCAATTTTTCCAAACAATGATTCTATTAATTGCAATAGTGTCCAATGTAGATCGTAAAATGCATTCTCAGGAAATAGTTCAATTAATACCTCCCCTTCATCATACGATATTGGTTTTTCTATTGATTCCAATAATTCATCGTATTGATTAATTAAATCCTCAATAGAATCTTCATCATCCAAATGCTCATTGGGCATTTTACCCAATTTTTTCAGCTCTAATACTTTGTTTCTTATCATATCTAATATTTAACCACAAGCTTTTTTAATCATATCCAAGGAAAGTCCACCTTTCTTAAGTAAACCTTTATTTTCACAACTTTCAATTATTTGTTCAAAAGAACATTGTCCGACAATATTACGAACTTTGCCGTAAATATCAAGCTCGCATTCTACCTTGGTATTAAATAGGTATTGAAAATCAGCTTGTTATAATAAACCAGTTGTACAACCACCGGAACATGCCTCATAATGGGCCCTATCAGTAGTTACTGGTGGTTTAAATAGCAGAAAAAGATAGTCTTGTCAACGAAGAGTTAAAATTTATTGTTTTAGGAGATTCTGCTGATAAGAAAGCAAGTAGAATCTTCCCATGCTCCTAAAGCATTAAACCTTTCTAAAAGCATTGGTGAAAGTTCCCTATAAAAACCTTTTTTCAAAGTTGGTATTTTCCCATTATGTTCTTGTTTAGGATGAATTACACTATCATCCTCCAATTCTTATTGCGAGGCTAGAACGACCTGCTTCTATTGATCTGCCAATTGGAAAAAAAACTGCTTGGCCATCTCTAAGTAAATCGCATTCCTCATATTCGTATCCTCTTAAACTAAATTCATATGAAGGCAATTCATTGGTTTCTGATCTTGGGGTATTATGATCAAACTGATTAAATTCAATTTCGATAATGTTATCATCAAGCACAAATGAAAAAGTGTTTCTTATTGTGCGAAACCAACTAGGAAATACAACTTTCTCTTGTTTTTCAACACTAGATACGACCTTGAATAGTGGAATAAATCAACACAGTTGATAAATGGTACACTTTAGTGTTTCATATGTCAAGGGGGATTTTTTTAAAAAAAAGAGGTTTATCATGAAAACAAAAAGATTTCACGGAATTGACCTTCATAAAACATATGCGACCATTAATGTGCGAGACCATGAAGGTAAAGAAATATACTTTATTTCCAAATGCAAAGATTTTTAAGATGTAATAGTCAAGACTATATCAATCACTTAAATAACCAGGATGCTGTTATCATTGAATCCATCAACAATGCATTTTACTGGCTGATCAAATTGAGGAACAAGGTACTGCTTTAAGAATGATCCTAACTGGAAGGTCAGATTATTATCATAGTATCCAGATGCCTATCACGATTAAAAATTATAAAGGGCGATTGAATAAAGCGGATTTCAGGAGGGAAGTTGTCTTTGTTGTCAATCTTTACATGGTTTTCAGTAAAAATGAAAGAGGAAAAAAAATCAAGGAAATATTTGATAAAGGGATTGAAAGGCTTTATCGGACAGGGAAATT
>JAKSCF010000346.1 GCA_022360735.1 Clostridia bacterium | reverse complement strand
TTGTATAAAAATAAAAAAAGTATTAAATATAAAAAATGAAATCCCTTTTATAGGGGAAAAGACAACTAAGATAAAAAGAATTGCCATTTGTACAGGCAGTGGAGCTGACCTAATAAAAAGTGCGTATTATAGAGGGTGCGGGCTATTGATTACAGGGGACATAAAGTACCATGATGCTCAGCTTGCCAAACAGCTGGGTATTGCAGTAATCGACGCATCTCATTTTCATACTGAAAAAATATTTGTTCAAAATATGTCAAAGCAATTAAGAGATAGATTGAAAGGTGATGCTGACATCATTGAATCCAATATCAATATTAATCCCTTTCAATTTATATAATACAATAGGGACAGGGTGATAATATGGATTTTAAACAATTAGAGAGTTTTGTTGCAGTGGTCAATGCAAATAGTTTTTCCAAAGCTGCTGAAAAAATGTTCCTTACCCAGCCAACCATTACAAATCATATACAAGCACTGGAAGAAGAACTGGGTACGGTATTAATCAATCGCTCCAATAAAAAAATCATTTTAACAGACGCTGGAGATATCTTGTATTCCTATGCAATAGATATTATAAACCTGCGGGATACTGCACAAATAAATCTAAGGGAAAACAAAGATAAAATTGAAGGCATCCTGGAAATAAGCTCCAGCTCTATTCCGGGGCAATACATTATGCCCTATATTGTAAAAGGTTTTATCGATAAATATGCCAATGTAAAATTTAAAATCAACCATAAGAATTCCGAGAAAGTAATAGAAGAGATTAAAAACGGTTTTGTGAATTATGGTGTTGTAGGCGGCAAATATAACGACTATGAATTCTTAGAGTATATTGATTTCTTTGAAGACAACCTCATTGTGATTACGCCCAACACAAAAAAATATAAAACAAATATTTATGAAGCATTGGATAAAAATTTTTTACTGCAAGAAAAAATTATCTTAAGAGAAAAAGGGTCAAGTACACGACTATTATTTGAAAAAGAATTGCAAAGAAACCATATACCTTTTAATAAATTAAATATCATTTCAAGCACAGAAGATAATGAAACCATAAAAAAATTAGTAGAGCTGGGATTAGGTATCAGCGTTATTTCTGAGTTGGCTGTAAAAAAAGAAATAGAATTGGGTTTAATAAGACCATACCATATAAAAGACATGAATCTGAGGAGGAAATTCTATTATGTTTATCATAAAAATAGATACTTTTCCCCATTAGACCATGCCTTTAGAAACTTTGTCGTTAATTCTCTTAATGAATAAACCATTTCATACATTTATAAATACTATCAACAACATACTCAACATCCCCAATTGTATTAAAATGACTAAAACTAAATCGCACCGTACCATTAGGAAAAGTATCCAATGTTTGATGAGCAGAAGGTGCACAGTGCAAACCACAACGTGTCATAATGCCATACTCCTTACAGAGTAGATGGGATATTTCACCATTATCATGTTTTTTAAAATCAATGGATACTAACGCCGTTCTGCCATCTATAGTATCTTTTCCAAGGGGCTTTATATCAGATATGTTATAGATGGCTTGTAAAAAACCATCTAAAATAATTAATTCCTTTTCCCTTATAGCATCAATCTTGGTATTCAATATATATTTGAGTGCAGCATTTAATCCATATATGCCGGGAATATTTAAGGTGCCGGCTTCAAACCTGTCAGGCATGTAATCCGGTTGAACTTCCGTATCCGATAGGCTGCCTGTACCACCTTCTATCAATGTGGACATTGCATTAACCATCCTATCATTAACGACAAATCCTCCAATGCCTTGAGGGCCTAGGAGCCCTTTATGTCCTGTAAATCCAATAGCGTCTGCATTTAGTTCCTCAAAGTCTATATGACTAAATCCCAGGGTTTGAGCACTGTCGATAATAAAGAATAAGCTATGTTCGCGACAGACTTTTCCCACCTCTTTTAAATCCAATATCGTGCCGCAAACATTTGAAGCATGTGTCATAATAACCGCTTTTGTATTGGGTCGTATCTCCTTTACAATATCTGCGGCATTAAGCTCTCCTTGTTCATTGCATGGAATTTTAGAATACGTTACGTTTTGCTTTGAAAGTGCATTTAAAGGTCGCATAACCGCATTATGTTCCATAGAGGAGATGATGACATGGTCGTCTTCTTTTAACAATCCTTTTATCAAAACATTTAGACTTTCTGTAATATTTTTGGTGAAAATAACATGCTCCGGCTGCTTAAAGTTCATGAGTTCACAGATCAATTCTCTTGTTTCATATACTTTATCTTCAACTTCAAATGATGCGGCATAGGCACCTCTATTGGCATTGCATCCAATGTTAGTCAAATAATTGGCTATGCTTTGTGCTACGTCAGGTGCTTTAGGAAAAGAGGTAGCAGCATTATCTAAATACAAACTTTTCATACATTGACTCCGATCCGTTCAGTATAATATTTTAATTTACTACTGCTATTTTATATAAGAGCAACAGGGTTCAGCAATCATTATAAATTTTTTTGATAATGGCAATGAAACCTATAAGAATATTCAATTATACTTTTATTTAATGTACTGTTAAAATATAACTGCTTATATTACCATACTTTAAAAAATGGTAATACGCCACAAAAAGGAGGTCGATTTATGAAAGAGAAACGAAGTATTATGTTTGCAGGGGGAATAGTAGGTATAATAGCAGTCTTGTTAGTATACTTCGGTAACCCCGCTAATATGGGATTTTGTATTGCTTGCTTTTTAAGAGACATTGCAGGCGGCATTGGACTACATAGAGCAGCTGTAGTGCAGTACATTCGTCCAGAAATAATAGGGCTGGTATTTGGTGCATTATTAATTGCATTGAAGAACAAAGAGTTCGCAGCTAAAGGAGGGTCTTCACCTTTAACAAGATTTGTATTGGGTGTTACGGTGATGATTGGTGCTTTAATGTTTTTAGGATGCCCTTTAAGAATGATTTTACGACTTGGAGGAGGAGACTTAAACGCATTATTTGGTATCGCCGGTTTCGTAGTCGGTATACTACTGGGTGTTTACTTTTTAAATAAAGGGTTTAGTCTAAAAAGAAATTATAAAATGCCCAAATTAGAAGGATATCTTTTACCTCTTACCAAAATAGGACTATTAATTTTATTATTAGCTTCACCGGCATTTATATTTTTCAGTGAAAAAGGGCCTGGAGCTGCCCACGCTGCAATCAGTATTTCTTTAATTGCCGGTTTAATTGTTGGGGTACTGGCACAAAAGACCAGGCTTTGTATGGTAGGCGGCATTAGAGATTTAATCCTTTTTAAAGACAGCTATTTGATTTTAGGCTTTGTATCTATACTTGTATTGACGGTCGTAGGCAACATGGCTTTTGGTTATTTCCATTTTGGTTTTGTCGATCAGCCTATTGCACATTCAGATGGACTTTGGAACTTTTTAGGAATGGTATTGGTAGGATGGGCATCGGTGTTATTAGGGGGTTGTCCATTAAGACAGTTGATATTATCAGGTGAAGGCAATACGGATTCAGCAATTACAGTCATAGGTATGATCGTAGGTGCAGGGATATGTCATAATTTTGGTTTGGCTGCCAGCCCAAAAGGACCGACATTTAATGGACAAGTCGCTGTTATCCTATGCTTTATCGTTGTGCTTGGAATTTCCGTATTTAATTCCGAAATGATAAAGAAAAAAAGCAAAGCGTTAGAACAAGAAAATAATGTGAATTTATAGTTAGGAGTCAATGTGATGAAAAAAATAAATGCATGCGGTGTGGGTTGTCCGCAGCCTGTGCTGATGACAAAAAAAGCCCTAAAAGGCAGTACGGAAGGCGTAGAGGTTGTAGTGGATAGCAATACCGCCAAAGCCAATGTAGAAAGATATTTGAAAAGTGAAGGGTATCAGATAGAAATCAAAGAAGATGACGGAACTTTTATTATCAGCACAAAGGCATAAATCGTTATGGAATATATGGTCATATTTTTTACCCATTCAGGTGCAATAAAATTTAATAGACGACTAAGAAATAAGAAAATTCCATGCGAGTTAATGCCTGTGCCAAGAAAACTAAGTTCAAATTGTGGTATTGGAGCAAAAATATTGTATGCCGGAGCATTAAAAGAAATAATTGATGATGAAGTAGAAAAAGTATTTATCAATCATGTCCATAATAAAAAATTGGTATACGAAGCAGAATAAATAGAATATACGGATATACCGGTATGACAAAGATAAATATTGTAAATACTATATAATGAATTAATGTAAAATATTACATTTTGAATAATTGAATATATGTGTTATAATACAATCTGAGTAAGTCAGACGGTTGCGTGTGAATACACGAGGAAAGTCCGAGCTCCATAGGGCAGGGTGCTGGGTAATACCCAGTGGAGGCAACTCTAAGGAAAGTGCAGCAGAAATATACCGCCTAGAATTCTAGGTAAGGGTGAAACGGTGAGGTAAGAGCTCACCAGCAGTCTGGCGACTGACTGGCTATGTAAACCCCATCTGGAGCAAGACCAAGTTAGGACATGAAAGGTGGCTGCCCGTCACTGTCCGAAAGGTAGGTCGCTTGAGCCTATTGGCAACAATAGGCCTAGATAGATGACTGTCAGATACAGAACTCGGCTTATAGACTTGCTCAATCATGAATACATAAAGATTAGATGTTAGTAAAATCAAATTTGTCAACGGTTTGCCAACGTCTATTTTTTTTTACTTATAATTTTTCTGTTAAGCCTATTTAAATTTTAAATTGCAATATCTACTCTCTATTTTCTT
>JAKSCF010000262.1 GCA_022360735.1 Clostridia bacterium | reverse complement strand
CATTAAATGAATAGGTGATAATATGACTTTTTCATTGCATAGAAAAGAAAAAATAATTATTACGGCTATTGATATACTAGACAAATTTGGCCTGCAGGGATTAACCATAAAGAGAATCGCTGAAGAGCAAGGTATAACTGAGCCAGCAATATATAGGCAGTTTAAAGGAAAGCAGGACATTATCATGGCTATTCTTGACCGCTACGCACAATATGATGTCAATATTCAAAACACCATTATAGAGCAGGAAATGGATACCAATACGGCATTAATATATTATGCGGAGCGGTATGCGGAATACTATGAAAATGATAGAGGCCTATCTATCATTATGTTTTCATTTGACATATACCGATATAATAAAGAGAATATGGAAAAAATGAAGCAAATATTAAAGACGCGGTATGATTTTGTTAAAGGTATTATTGAAAAAGGTCAAGAAAAGAAAGAGATTGATGATGATATTTCTGCCGATGAGCTCACAGACCTCTTCAACGGAATTATCTGGTCACTCACGTATAAATGGAATATGTTCGGTTGTAATGGTTTAGGAAATAGAATTAAAAGAGGAGTAAAGAAACTTCTTGGAATTTCAAAAGTGTGTAGGTGATAGCATGTTACCAGTGAGAGTCAGGGTACAAGATTGTCCCGAAGATTGCATTCTGGCAGAGGATGTGTTTAATCCTTTGGGGACATTACTACTTAGAAAAAACACCATTATTGATTCCTACGTTAAATGTAAGCTTTTTAGCCATAACATTCATTCTGTGCTCATTTCTCCTTCTATAAAAAATGAAAAAGACAAAGGAATCATACTTCAGGCAACTTGCATGTACCAGGTAAAAAAAATCATATCAAGCCTGGTTGCGGGAAAGCCTTTAAAATCCAATGATTTAGAGCAGTTATCCCAGAACATATTCCAGATTTCGTTCAAGATGGAATATATTCAAGGGTATTTGAAAAGGCTAAAACAAAGCGATGATTATACTTACACACATAGTTTGAATGTGGGTTTTTACGCAATGCTTTTAGCCGAATGGTTAAAGTTACCCAGTGATAAAGTGAAAAGGTGCATAAAAGCAGGCGTTTTACACGATGTTGGAAAGATTAAAATCTCTTATTCCATTTTAACGAAAAAAGGCAAGTTAACCAAGGCTGAAACCGAAAAGATAAAAAACCATTCATTATATGGATACGAAATGCTTCATCATGAAAACAAAGTAGATGAGGATGTTAAAAAAGCTGTATTGCTGCACCATGAAAGAAATGACGGGTCAGGATATCCGTATGGTATAAATTATCAGGAGCTTAATGATATTGAACAAATTATAGCAATAGCTGATGTATATGATGCAATGACCTCAGATCGTGTTTACAAAAAAGGAAAAACTCCTTTTGAAGCCTTTGAAGAGTTGATAACACTGTGTAGGGGTCCTTTGAATGAAGATATGCTGAATACGTTTGTCCACAGGTTAGCCCCGTATTACACCGGAATCAAGGTTTTATTGAATAATGGGACCATTGCCGATGTCATATATGTGCCTCCTCACAACATTAGCAAGCCCATTATCAAATACAACTCCATCTATAGGGATTTATCAATTTACAGAAAGGATTGGATTGAAAAAGTAATCTTTTAGATTAATACAAACTAAAATTTATTTTAAAAAAAGCATTAAAGCTATATGTGTGTACTTACGGGGTTTATTAATTTGAATCCGGCTTCAAAATTACGTACAGATTTTTTGAACTTGTGAAAAAAGGACCATGTCAGGTTAAACACATATAGTCATTGGTGATCTATTTTGTTATTGCAAATACTGCTTTAACAGGCTAAAAGATATAGATAATACCTTAAAGAATAAAAAACGATTTTAAAATCAATTAAAACTAAAGTAAGGGGAGATATGGTATGCGTGATGAAACAAATAATATGGAACCGATGCTTGATATCTACATATTTGAGACCAGTCAACTGTTAGAGCAGTTAGAACAAATCATTCTAAAATGTGAAAAAAAAGATGGTATTGACTATCACTCAGTCAATGAAGTTTTTAGAATCATGCATACCATAAAAGGATCTTCTGCCATGATGCTTTTCAACAATATCGCTGAACTTACCCATTGTGTTGAAGATCTTTTTAGTTTTATCCGGGAAAATAAGCCTCCGAATTTAGACGCTTCTTTGTTGTGTGATACTGTACTGTGCTGTAAAGACTTTATTAAAAACCAAATTGAAATCATTCTTTCGAAAGAAAAAAAAGAAGAAGATCCTCAGCCTTTGATCGAAACAATTAACAGCTATTTAGCACAACTCATGGATGGCTTTACAAACGGCATCATGGTCACAAAAAAAACACAGCCAAATAAATTCCAAAAATATTATATCAGCAAACTGTCCGATAATAAACAAAAGAAGTACAAGGCCTTTGTTACATTCGAAAAAGATGCACAGATGGAGAATATAAGAGCTTTTAATATTGTACATCATTTAAATGCACATGCTACCGGTATAATGCACGTACCAAAGGATATTCTTGAGGATAATGACACATGTGATTTTATCAAAGAGCATGGTTTTACAATTTATTTTACCAGTGATAAGATGCAAAACCAGCTGGAAAAAATAATGAAAGAAGCTATTTTTATAAAAAAGCTGGAATTGCAAGAAATAGAAGAATATGACCAGGAAGTAACCGGACTATATCAAGCGGTATGTAAAGAAGCGAATATACCGTCACAGGATGAAATAAAACAAGACCAGAACCAGGCTGCATCCTGTAAGAAACAGGGTTTATTAACAGTTAATATTGATAAATTAAATTACTTGATGGATTTGGTGGGAGAAATTGTTATATCAGAAGCAATGGTAATTAAAAATCCCGACCTGCAGGGGTTGGAGCTGGATAACTTTCAAAAAGCAGCAAGGCAGCTAAGGAAACTTACCGATGAGCTCCAGGATGTTGTCATGTCCATTCGAATGGTTCCTGTCGACACAACTTTCCGAAAAATGAACCGTATAGTTAGGGATATGGGTAAGAAATTAGACAAAGAAGTTTCTTTAAAGCTTATTGGTGAAGAAACAGAAGTGGACAAAAATATTATTGACCATCTGTCGGATCCTCTTATGCACCTTATCAGAAATGCCGTTGACCATGGGATAGAAACTGCTGATGAACGTGAAAAGTTGAAAAAATCTAAAATAGGTAACATATGCCTGGAAGCAAGAAATGCCGGCGGGGATGTTTGGATTACTGTGAGTGATGACGGTAGGGGATTAAATCGGGATGGTATTCTCCGTAAAGCACTGGAAAATGGCCTAAT
>JAKSCF010000230.1 GCA_022360735.1 Clostridia bacterium | reverse complement strand
TGGGCTGGAAAAAAGCAATACTTATTCAATTTCTAAATATCGCCGGACTTGGACCAATTTTTGGAGCGGTAGCCGGTGCTTACTGGGGACCGGTAGCATTCATTTGGATTGTTTTAGGCTGTATTTTTGCAGGTGCTACTCATGATTTCTTTGCGGGTATGTTATCTGTAAGACACAACGGTGAAACAGTTGCTGAGATTGTCGGTCGTTATCTCGGCACCACAGCAAAAAATGCAATGAGAATTTTTTCAGTCGTGCTTCTCATTTTAGTAGGTGTGGTATTTGTTAACGGCCCTGCAGGAATTCTAGAAAATATTACCGGATTTCCACGTATGGGATGGGTAGGTATCATCATCGTTTATTATTTACTTGCAACCGTATTACCAATCGATAAGATCATCGGAAAAATCTATCCTATCTTTGGCGCCGCACTGTTAATTATGGGATTCGGAATTATTTTAGGTGTTATTTTTAAAGGATACGCAATACCGGAAATCCAACTTGCTAACTTACACCCAACAGGAAAGGCTATTTTCCCATATTTATTCATTACGATTGCCTGTGGTGCTATCAGCGGCTTCCATGCAACCCAGTCCCCTATTATAGCGCGTTGTTTACCTAATGAAAAGTTAGGGCGCAGAATTTTCTTCGGCTCAATGATTGCCGAGGGTATTATTGCACTTATTTGGGCTGCTGCAACCATGGCATTTTTCGGAAATACAGAAGCTATATCTCAAGGAGGTTCGGCTGCAGTTGTTGTTAATACCATCTCTCTATCATTACTGGGAACTTTTGGTGGTGCGTTAGCCATTATTGGGGTGGTAGCATGTCCAATTACTTCCGGAGATACTGCCTTTAGAAGCGCTCGACTTGCCATAGCAGATGCACTTAACTTTAAGCAGAGTGCTTTTAGAAATAGATTTATGATTGCCATCCCATTATTTATTGTCGGCATCGCCCTTTGCTTTATAGATTTTGGTATCATATGGAGATATTTTGCATGGTCCAATCAAACACTTGCCATGATTGTGCTTTGGGCCGGAGCAGTATTCTTAGCGCAAAATAATAAACTCCACTATATTTGTTCGTTACCTGCTGTTTTTATGACAGCCGTAACAACAACTTATATTATGATTGCACCTGAAGGTTTAAAACTGCCAAGCAGCTTTGCTTATCCAACAGGTATTATAATCGCAATCTTAGCATTCATTTGGTTTATGATTAAAAGCTCAAAAAAAGAAAAAGCTGCATAATACCTTTTAATTACCTCCTCAAGGCTTTGAAGTCATCACTTCAAAGCCTTGATATTTTTTCAGGTGTATCCATACGCGTTTTGGTATAAATTCAATAAGAGAATAAAATAAATAGATTATTTATAGATATCCACTTATAATAATCATAACAGCATTGAAACAATAGTTAAACGGTAGTGGAGCAATGGTTAAACAATGGTTAAAAAATAGTGAAACGATCGTTCGACCATTGTTCAACCATAATTAAATTAGGGGGTAATAGAGTGAAAAAAATCAATTGGGCCATAATGGGCGTTGGCGATATTTCTCATAAGTTTGCAAAGTCATTTAAAGGTATTGAGGATGCACAACTCTACGCAGCAGCATCGCGAGATAAAAGTAAAGCAGATGAATTTGCTAAAGTTTATGGTATCACTAAAGCTTACGGAAGCTATGAAGAAATGTTAAAGGATGATCAGGTCGATTTAGTTTATGTTGCAACACCTAATAGCTTACATAAAAAACATACTTTAGCCTGTATTGAAAATGGGAAAGGTGTTCTCTGCGAAAAAGCATTTTCTGTCAATAAAGTAGAAGCTTTGGTCATGGCTTCAAAAGCACGGGAAAAAGGCACTTTTCTGATGGAAGCTATGTGGACAAGATTTCTTCCTGCAGTAAAGGCTATTGAAAAATATATTGAAGAAGGTCATTTGGGAGATATTCGATTTATTAAGGTCAACATGGGCTACAATAGACCCCAAGACCCAAGCTCTCGAAGATATAACAATGAATTAGGGGGAGGGGCTTTACTGGATATCGGTGTTTATGCAATGAGTTTTATAACTATGGTTAAAAAAGTATCCCCAATAGAAATTAAATCCTTTGGTAATTTAACTGCTACAAACGTAGATGGAGATTGTCTATCCATAATGAAATACGAAGATGGCAGTATGGCTGAAATGCTCCTATCCATTACGACACATTTAAGACGTTATATTGAAATTATAGGGACTAAAGGGACACTTTTGCTGCCAAGCGTCAATGACCCCAGGTCAGCTGCATTAATTACTAAAAATAATCAAAATGAAGTCATAGAGAAAGATTATGATCAACCTTTCTATACAGGCTTTGAATATCAAATAATGGAAGCCAATCAGTGTTTTATGAATGGAAAAATTGAAAGTGACAGAATGCCTCTTAAAGAAACTATAAAGATCATAAGTATTTTAGATAAAATTCGTGAAGATATAGGTATTGTTTTTCCAAATGATAAAATTTAAGAGAATTCGTATTTACTGGAATAACTTTTTATTAAGCTATGAATACTAATATCAAAGTGAGGTGTTCATATGAGAAAAAAAGTAGTTATATGTGTATACATATTTGTATTAATACTTTTAATTGGTTTAATAACGGGTTGCGGCGGTAAAGAAGAAGAGGAGAAAAGTGAAAGAGGTGCACCGGATTTACCTGCTTCTTTTGACCAGCTCCAAGAATTGTCTGACGAAATTGTTACAAAGACTATGGCTAAGGGTTGGGCTGAAAGCTTAGATAATGTTAAAGAGTTTCAATCAGCTTGGGCGGACCTTTATCCTGACCTTGAAAAGCAGGGTGTGTCTGAAACCGATGTAGATGCATTTGTTAAAGACTTGAATATTCTATCCGATCTTCTTATTTCAAAAACCTTAAATTTACCACAAAAGCCACCGGAAAAACCTTCTTCTCAGGAAGAAGAAAAGAAGCCGGAAGAAGACTCAGGGCAAGAACAAGAAAAAGAATCTGAATCAGGCGGAGGACAAGAAGGTGGAGAACAAGAAGGCGGAGAAGGCGATACCAAAAAAGATGCTCAAAAAGAAGAAGAAAAACAAAAGCAAGAGCCAGAAAGCGGAGGTCAACAAGAAGAACAAGACTCAGAGCAAAGTTCAATGACTGAAGAAAAAAAAGATCCTAAAAAAGTTCTTGAAGAAATAGACCCAATTCTTTCTGCTACCAATGAAGAGCTTATTATTGTCAATGCAGCAGTTGAAGTTACACAACATATTCCAAAATTTATGACATCATTTAAAAATCCGGTTCCTCCGGATATGTACAAGCTAAAATATTTAGTACGACATTTAGATGTTGCTTCTAAGCTGGGAGACTGGGAGACTGCATCTGGTGATATGACCAGTTTATCAACGACTTGGTCTTCTCTTCAGCCTAGTGCTGTTGAAGCGGATCCAGATTTGAAAATCCAGTTAAATCAGAGCATAGAGGAAATGAAAGATGTCATTACATCTAAAAATGCAAATCTTACAGGCATAAAGAGCAAATTGGTCATTGAACATATTGATGCTTTGGTAAAAAAAATGAAAGAAGCTGAGGAAAAAGAAAAAGAGAAAGAGGAATAATATGTAAAAGATTTTATCTTAAATATTACAATCTTTTATATAATCTAAAAATGACAGAGGTAAGATGTCAGGTTTTTTGTCTCCTGTCACCTGTCCCCTGTCACCTGTCACCTTCTTATGTTATTAATAAACCGGACGGCGGTAAGGTCTTCTATAGAATGGTTTTCTCCAAATAGCCACTAAAAGAAGGAACCATAATAGTAATGCTGCTCCACCACCAAGACTTTGAACATCCTTAGGTTTTATCGGATTTATCGGATTTATTGGATTTATTGGATTCACTGGTTTCTCAGGATTTATTGGATTTATTGGTTTCTCAGGATTAATTGGGTTTACAGGTTTCGCAGGATTTACTGGATTTCCAGGTTTCTCAGGATTAATTGGATTTACCGGTTTCCTAGGATTTATAGGCCGTCTAGGATTTCCAGGGCATCTTTGAGGATTTCTTGCAGGTGCTTCTAAAATGCCTTTACATTTATTAATTCTATATTTTATGTCATCAGTAAGAAATCCTTGCATTTGAGATAAGTGATCTAAATTGTTAACATACTGATTGACAACAGTGGGTGATACCTGAGATTTTAAACGTCTGATTTCATTATATATATAGTCATCTGGTTTATTATAATATTCTTGGGCAAATTTTTCTACTTGATTCATTTGTTCTTTTGACAATACAGCCTTATTAATCAAGTATGGAATTTCACTCTTATAGTTTTGTTCCAAAGGTACTCCACCTCCTTTAAAAAAATTCTTCACTAGCATAATATGTAAAATATATAAGAGTGTGTGCTTTTTAAAGGAACTTCGTAAGAAGTTGAACACTCATTAAAAAATCCACCCCTATACCAAAACGATTGGAGTGGATTTTTAGACTTAGTAAGTACATAAGCCTGATGCTTCTTGTATTCGATAGACTAAAGTTTTAAGCAGGCTCTCTTCTGCATATGTCTCATAATCTACCGTATAGATGCCTTGCTGATTATTCCAAATTCTATTAAAGTAATTTCTGAATTCTAAGGCAATGGCATCATCCTTAGGTACTGTAATCATAATATTTGTTTCAAGGTTATAATTATCAAGGTTTCTCCGAGTAAAGTTGGCAGACCCGGCTATAAAAGTTATTTTTTCACCTTTTTGTATTGCAATAATTTTTGAATGATATTTTTCTCCGTGGGTATCATACCAACGAATTTGAATCCTATTTTTTGATTTTTTTATGAGTTCTTCAGCCACCTGTTTATTTGGTATCCCGTTTTTTTTATATCCAAAAGCATCCTTATTAGGGTCAAGAATGAGTTGTACATGCACACCTCTTTCCGCAGCTTTTTTAATGCCTTTAATCACTTCTCTATGAGACAGGTAAAACATTCCCATTTGAATGGTGTCCCCTGCCTTCGTTTGTTGAATTTCACTCATAATATGGTTGCGTATTTTATTTTCTGTTAATATTCTTACTTCTGTTTCCTCTCTATTTTCTAATGGGCGATGTTTATATTCTACATCCATTTCATAACCCGAAAACTTTGCCACTGATTTTTCCGTCTCCAGTAAATACTTAATAGGTTCGCCATTAAATTTAAAGGCTATGTTGGAATGATAGGAACTGGCATCATGAGGATTAGCTGATGTTATAAGAGCACCCTTATCCGTAATGAGAACTTTACGATGATTTGCTTTAAAATTTAATAGTTTTAGTAGGTTTCTAGCATTTACTTTTGGACCGTTGGTTCCAAAAGGATTGTTGATCCATCCCTTTCCTTCTAATCCAAAAGGCTTAATATAGGTTCTCCAATATCCTGAATACAAGGGGTTTGAATCTCTTATTTTGTTGAGCTCAGTGACAATAACGGTTATCCCGTTATCTTTTAGTTTCTTAAACAGTTCATTCTCGAATGCCCCATAGCATGAATTGATTTCATCCGTAATGAAATAAATAGACATATTGGGTTTTTTCTTCTTTTGTTCTATTAGTGCATCGGTAAATCTTTCAGTAGATTTTGGGTATTGAGTTTCTTTGGTGTTATAGAATGGATTATATAGAAACAAATCAGCTACGATAAACGCTTCTGATTCCTGTATCAGCCTTATCTCTTCATCTAATATTCTTTGTTCGTGGGTAAGTTCACCATCTTTTGTATAGGTTAAGTCATAAATAAAGCTGATTTCAGATACACCTGTAACAGGGCTATCATATGATGTTCCTGCTGGGCCCGGGGTAGTAAAACCAAAGAT
>JAKSCF010000264.1 GCA_022360735.1 Clostridia bacterium | reverse complement strand
TCTACTTCATCCGCTTCTTCAAAATCGTCATTTCCTATTAAATCACTCTCATCATTTTCATTTGGGGCATCGTCTTCAACTGCAACTGCATCTTCATCTTCATCTTCATTTTTATTTTCATTTTCCTGTTTTGGAGTTAATGAAAAACCTTCTACTTCCAAAATAGTATCGATCTCATTTAATTCATCTTCTACTGATTCTTTGATTTCGATTTCTTTGTCTTCTTCCGTTAACACTTTTACATCCAGTGATAGACTTTGCATTTCTTTTATTAATACTTTAAAGGATTCAGGTACTCCAGGCTCTGGAATATTCTCACCTTTTACTATAGATTCATAGGTTTTTACCCTACCCACTACATCATCGGATTTTACAGTCAGTATTTCTTGAAGTGTGTATGCTGCACCGTATGCTTCAAGTGCCCAAACTTCCATCTCTCCAAAACGCTGACCACCAAATTGTGCTTTTCCTCCAAGAGGCTGCTGCGTAACTAGGGAGTACGGACCTGTACTTCTAGCATGGATCTTATCGTCTACCAAATGATGCAGCTTCAACATATACATATATCCTACAGTAACTGGATTATCAAAGCTTTCTCCAGTTCTGCCATCATGAAGCTTTAATTTACCTGTTTCAGGATATCCAACTTCCTTCAATAAGTCAGTTATGTCTTTTTCTACAGCGCCATCGAAAACAGGTGTAGCAATATCCCAGCCTTTCTTTTTGGCTGCTAATCCAAGGTGGGCTTCTAAAACTTGCCCGATGTTCATACGAGATGGTACACCCAATGGATTTAATACGATTTGTAAAGGTGTTCCGTCTTCCATAAATGGCATATCTTCTTCAGGGAGAATTCTTGATATTACCCCTTTATTACCATGTCGCCCTGCCATTTTATCTCCAACATTTATCTTTCTCTTAGTAGCAACATAGCATCTAACTAATTTATTAACGCCTGGCGGCAATTCATCACCATTATCTCTTGAGAATATCTTAACATCTACAATAATACCTGTTTCTCCATGAGGTACTCTTAAAGATGTATCTCGAACTTCCCTAGCTTTTTCACCAAAAATAGCCCTTAATAATCTTTCTTCCGCTGTCAATTCGGTTTCGCCTTTTGGCGTTACTTTTCCAACAAGTATGTCTGAAGAATTTACCTCTGCTCCAATTCTTATAATACCTTCTTCATCCAAATCTTTCAGCGCATCTTCACCAACATTTGGAATGTCACGTGTAATTTCTTCAGGCCCAAGCTTAGTGTCTCTAGCTTCAGCTTCATATTCTTCAATATGGATAGATGTCAATGCATCTTCCATTATCAATCTCTCATTAATGAGTATGGCATCTTCAAAATTATAGCCTTCCCAAGTCATAAATCCTACAAGCAGGTTCTTTCCTAATGCGATTTCACCTCTATCTGTAGATGGACCGTCTGCAATAGGCTCACCCGCTTCTACATGCTCGTTTTTGTTGACAATAGGACGCTGATTAATACATGTGCCTTGATTAGAACGTTTAAATTTTAACAATTTATATCGATCTCTTCCATTGTCACTATCTCTTCTGATGATAATTTCTGTAGCATCTACGCGTTCTACAACACCTGTATTTCTAGCTAGTATAACAACACCCGAGTCTTTCGCTGCCAAATGTTCCATGCCGGTTCCAACAATTGGTGCATCTGTAATCAAAAGTGGAACGGCTTGTCTTTGCATGTTGGATCCCATCAACGCTCTGTTAGCGTCATCATTTTCTAAAAATGGAATCATAGCAGTCGCTACTGATACAACCTGCTTTGGTGAAACGTCCATATAGTCTGCTTCACTATTTGGAACTACATCAATATCACCGCTATAACATCTAGCAGTTACTCTTTTATTTATAAAACGACCTTCTTCATCTAAAGGTTCATTTGCCTGCGCAATAATCAACATATCTTCTTCGTCGGCAGTCAAATAATGAATTTCTTTTGTTACAACACCTTTTTCTTTATCCACTTTTCTGTAAGGTGTTTCAATGAATCCATAGTCGTTAATCTTTCCATAAGTGGTTAGGGATCCAATCAATCCAATGTTTGGACCTTCCGGTGTCTCTATTGGACACATTCTGCCATAATGAGAATGATGTACGTCACGTACTTCAAATCCTGCTCTTTCTCTTGACAGCCCACCGGGTCCTAATGCAGAAAGTCTTCTTTTATGTGTCAATTCTGCCAATGGATTGGTCTGATCCATAAACTGTGATAACTGACTGCTTCCAAAGAATTCTTTTATAGCAGCCGTTACAGGTCTTATATTAATCAACGCCTGTGGTGTAATAATATCCATATCTTGAATGGTCATTCTTTCACGGACTACTCTTTCCATTCTGGAAAGACCAATTCTAAATTGATTCTGTAAAAGTTCTCCAACCGTTCTAAGTCGTCTATTTCCTAAATGGTCAATATCATCAACAAATCCTATACTATGGCTAAGATTCAGAATATAGCTTACTGAGGCTATAATATCATCTACAATAATATGTTTTGGTGATAATCTGTTTTTGTTGGACGATAAGGCTTCTACTAATTCTTTATCTGTTTTAGAATTATCAATAATCTCTTTTAATACAGGATAATACACTCTGCTAGGCAATTGAAGGTGATCGATATTAATATCGATATGATGCTTTATATCCACAAAATTGTTCCCAACAATCTTAATTAATTTATTTTCTTCATCAAATACGTTTACAGCTTTAATCCCTATATTTTCTATTTCTATGGCTTTTTCTCTGGTTATTTTTTCATCTTTATTCGCTAATACTTCTCCGGTATTAGGGTCTATAACATTTTCTGCAATTTTACATCCAGTCAAACGCTTAGCTAAGCCTAGTTTTTTATTGTATTTATAACGTCCCACCTTGGCCAAATCGTATCTTTTGGGATCGAAGAAAAGTGAATCGATTAAAGATTTTGCACTTTCCACTGTTGGTGGTTCACCAGGTCTTAGTTTCTTATATATTTCTAATAGACCTTCATCTATATTATTGGTATGATCTTTTTCTAATGTACGTAAAAGCCTTTCATCTTCTCCTAAAAGCTGTAGTATTTCCATATCAGAACCAAATCCTAGAGCTCTGAGCAATGCAGTAGCAGGCTGTTTT
>JAKSCF010000396.1 GCA_022360735.1 Clostridia bacterium | reverse complement strand
TTTTATATTCTGATATTTATAATTATATTATCGATTGTATATATGTATGGAAAGCCGCCACAAACAATCGACGAATTGAATTATTCAAAATTTGTAGTTGAGTTAAAAAATGAGAATATTAGTTCAATACACATAATGGAAAGTACAATAACCGGAACCGTAAAATCAACAGGCTCAAAATTTGAAACCTATATGCCGTCTAATATAGAGCCTGAGGTTGTATTTGAAAAGTATATTCTCCCACAAGTTGAAGAAGGAAAGATTGAACTTTCTGGTCAACCACCTGCAAAGACGCCTTGGTTCTTTGAAATCCTTCCATCTATCTTTATGATTTTAATCTTTGTAGTTTTTTGGTTTGTATTTATGCAACAGTCTCAAGGCGGAGGACGTGTCATGTCCTTTGGAAAGAGTAGAGCGAAGCTTCACAAAGAAGAGGATCAGAAGAAGGTTACTTTTAAAGAAGTAGCAGGGTTAGATGAAGAAAAAGAAGAACTGGAAGAAATTGTAGATTTCTTAAAGAATCCTAAAAAATACATTGACTTAGGTGCAAGAATACCCAAAGGTATTTTGATGGTAGGTCCTCCGGGAACTGGAAAGACATACTTATCGAAAGCAACTGCTGGCGAAGCCGGTGTACCGTTTTACAGTATCAGTGGCTCTGACTTTGTAGAAATGTTTGTTGGAGTAGGTGCATCCAGAGTAAGGGATTTATTCGAGCAAGCAAAAAAGAATTCACCTTGTATTGTATTTATTGATGAGATTGACGCAGTTGGTAGAAAAAGAGGTGCCGGCCTTGGAGGCGGTCATGATGAAAGAGAGCAAACATTAAATCAGCTTTTGGTTGAAATGGATGGATTCGGTGTTAATGAAGGCATCATTATCATGGCAGCTACCAATAGACCTGATATATTGGATCCGGCAATATTAAGACCGGGAAGATTTGATAGGCAAGTTGTCATTGGAATACCGGATATTAAAGGCAGAGAAGCTATTTTTAAGGTTCATTCTAAAGATAAACCAATTGATAAAACAGTTGAATTGAAGGTACTTGCAAGGAGAACACCAGGATTTACTCCTGCAGATATAGAAAATCTTATGAATGAAGCCGCACTATTAACGGCAAGAAAAAATCAAAAGACCATCAAAATGGATACTATTGAAGAAGCCATCACAAAAGTAATCGCAGGTCCGGAAAAGAAAAGCAGAGTCATTAGCGATAATGAAAGAAAATTAACGGCTTACCATGAAGCAGGGCATGCACTGGTGGCACGTATGCTTCCTAACACGGACCCTGTTCATCAAGTTTCTATTATTCCAAGAGGTAGAGCCGGAGGCTTTACCATGATACTTCCAAAAGAAGATAAGTATTATGCAACTAAAACGGAAATGGGAGAACAAATTATCCACTTACTAGGTGGACGTGTAGCAGAACAAGTAGTGCTTAATGAGATTAGTACAGGTGCAAGTAATGATTTAGAAAGAGCTACAGATATTGCACGAGCAATGATTACCAAATATGGTATGAGTGAAAAACTTGGCCCTGTTAATTATAGTACTTCAGATGAAATATTCTTAGGTAAAGATTTTTCAACAAAAAGAAATTATTCTGAAGAGTTAGCATCCATAATCGATAAAGAGATTAAAGATATTGTTGAGAAGGGTTATGCAAAGGCTGAAAAAATACTGACGGATAATATAGATAAACTACATGAAGTAGCCAATAAGTTACTTGAAGTAGAAACGCTGGATGCGGAAGATTTTGAGGCAATTTTTTCAGATGAGCAAGTCGATTTAAGCAAAGACGAAGATATAAATATTGTTGAAAAAAAGGAACCAATAAAAGAACAAGATTCAGATGAGAACTTGATTGTGGAAGAGAAAAAAACAGATATCAAAGACGATAAAGATGAACTAGAGTCATAATAGTAAATTTCCCCTTGAGGTTTAACTTCTCAAGGGGATTACTTCGTTCGGGGGTGATTTTTTGAGAGAAGTTAGTACACGACTCATCAAACAAAAGGTTAAAGACATGTTTATAGAAATGAATTACGAATTAGGAACAGATGTTTCAACTGCTCTTAAAACAGCAAAAGAAAATGAAATTTCACCACTTGGTAAAGAAGTTCTCGAAAATTTAATACAAAATCTAGAAATATCAAAAGAAAAGAAAATTCCAATATGCCAAGATACAGGAATGGCCGTTATTTTTATTGAAATAGGGCAAGAGGTCATGCTTAAAGATATGTATATAGGACAAGCTATTAATGAGGGTGTAAAAGAAGCGTATGAAGAAGGATATTTAAGAAAATCGGTAGTAAACGATCCCTTGTTAAGAGTTAATACAAAAGATAATACACCTGCTATTATTCATTATGAAATGGTACCGGGAGATCAAGTCACTATTAAAGCAGCAGCAAAAGGTTTTGGAAGTGAGAATATGGGACAAATGAAAATGCTGACACCTTCTGATGGAAGAGAAGGTGTAGTGAATTTTGTAGTTGATACCATATCAAAAGCCGGATCTAATCCTTGTCCACCTATTGTAGTTGGAGTTGGAATGGGAGGGACCATGGAGAAATCGGCTTTATTAGCTAAGAAAGCCCTGCTTCGGCCAATAGAAAGTAAAAATGCCAATGCACATATTCAGGAGCTTGAAGAAGAAATTCTAAAAAGAATCAATGCATTAGGAATTGGTCCACAAGGATTTGGAGGACGTACAACTGCTTTGGCAGTCAATATAGAATCACATCCAACCCATATAGCAGCACTCCCCGTAACCGTTAACATAAATTGCCACGTATCCAGACACAAAGAATGCACTATTTGAAGCCCTAGCAGTAATCTCTGATTACGTCGCAGGTCTCATACAGAAACTTTCTAATCTTGAAGCCCTAACACAGAATTTCTAATTCTGATGTAGGTCTCATGCAACACGAAAGAAATTTTTAATTTCGTCTTCGTGACTGCCTGATTAGTAAAAGTTTTTCAGTTTAATTTCGTCCTCGACACTGCCTGATTCTGATGTAGGTCTCATGCAAGGAGATAGAAATTTCATATTTCGTCTTCTCGACTGTCTGATTTCCAAGTATGACATAATAATTATTACATAGAATAAGCAGTATATAAAAATTGAGAGATATTTCTTAATCTAATATTGTATTTTGTATACATACCTAATAAGTGAGGAGTTTTAAGCCATGATGAAGCCAAAACGGTTAATAACACCTTTAACCAATGATAAAATCAATACCCTTGAATGTGGTGATATGGTATTGATTTCAGGAACATTATATACAGCACGAGACGCAGCACATATAAGAATGAAGGAATCATTAATAAAAGGTGAGAAAATGCCCATAGAGTTAGAAAATGCAATCATTTATTATGCCGGGCCTACACCACCGAGACCCGGTAATATTTCGGGCTCTTTTGGTCCTACTACCAGCAGCAGGATGGACAAGATGACCGTACCGCTGCTGGAAGCAGGACTTAAAGGAATGATAGGCAAAGGCATAAGAAGTAAGGAAGTTATTCAAGGTATAAAGGATAATAATGCAGTATATTTTGCTGCATTAGGAGGCGCCGGTGCTTTAATATCTAATGCTATTAAGCAAATAGAATATGTGGCTTATGAAGATTTAGGGACTGAAGCTATTAGAAAAATTATTGTAGAGGATTTTCCTGTGGTAGTGGCCATTGATTCACTTGGAAAATGTATCTATGATTTGGCCAGAGAGCAGTATCAATTAAAATCAATTAAAATATGATCCTGCATAAGTCTATTTTTCGAGATATTTGAATTAAAATTAAAAAGCTTTCAAAATAATTAAAATATGTCAAAGAAGCATTAAATAAATTAAAATAAATTAAGCATTCATATATGTATAAAATACCCATATTTTATTTGGAAAAATTTTTTTTGAAAAAATAATGTATACATTGTAATTAGCATTGAAAAAAGAAAAATTATGTTGTAATATTAACAAAGACTGTAAGGGATATAATGGGTTGCAATGGAATTTAAGTATCAGAGTATACAGACTTTGTATAAATTACAATAGGAGGTTAGAAAATGAGCAAAATGGAAGAGCTTCGCCAAAGAAGAGAAAAAATCACACAAGGCGGTGGGGCTAAAAGAATTGATGCCCAGCATGCAAAAGGAAAGTTAACAGCAAGAGAAAGACTGAATTTACTATTTGACGAAGGAACGTTCGTCGAGTTAGACGCTTATGTTACACATCGATGTACAAACTTTAGTATGGCATCTACTGAAGCACCTGGAGAAGGTGTAGTTACAGGCTATGGAATGGTAGAAGACCGGTTGGTGTATGCATTTGCACAGGACTTTACAGTTCTTGGCGGATCTTTGGGAGAATATCATGCTGAGAAAATCGTAAAGGTACAAGATAATGCTTTAAAAGTGGGAGCACCGGTAGTTGGATTAAATGATTCAGGAGGAGCAAGGATACAAGAAGGTGTAAATGCTTTATCCGGATTTGGAAAAATCTTTTATAGAAATACCATCTCATCAGGCGTTATACCACAAATCTCAGCAATCATGGGACCTTGTGCAGGAGGAGCAGTATACTCACCGGCAATAACCGATTTTGTATTTATGGTTGATAAAACCAGCCAAATGTTTATCACAGGGCCTCAAGTCATAAAAACAGTAACAGGAGAAGAAGTATCGGCAGAGCAGTTAGGTGGAGCGATGACACATAATAGTATTAGTGGGGTTGCACATTTTCTTGCATCAAATGATGAAGACTGTATTCATCAAATTAAAAACCTATTAAGCTATTTACCATCCAATAATATGGAAACGCCTCCTGTGTATGGAACTGAAGACGATCCAAACCGACTAAATGTAGAATTAGACAGCTTTATGCCTGAGAATCCAAACAAGCCTTACGATGTGTACGATATCATAAAACAATTGGTAGACAACGGAGAATATCTTGATGTACAAGAATATTACGCTAAAAATATGGTAACATGCTTTGCAAGACTAGACGGACAGACAATAGGCATAATAGCCAATCAACCAAAAGTATTGGCAGGATGTTTAGATATTGATGCATCCGATAAAGCAGCAAGATTTATCAGAAGGTGTGATGCATTTAATATACCGATATTAAGCATAGTAGATGTACCTGGATTCCTACCTGGAACCGGACAAGAATATGGCGGGATAATACGCCATGGAGCAAAAATGCTTTATGCATACAGCGAAGCAACAGTACCAAAACTGACCCTAATTACCAGAAAAGCATATGGTGGGGCATATATAGGTATGTGTAACAAAGAATTAGGAGCGGATACTGTATTGGCATGGCCATCATCGGAAATTGCAGTAATGGGACCAGAGGGAGCAGCAAATATCGTATTTAAAAATGATATTAGTGATTCGGATGATCCAGTGACAAAAAGACAGGAAAAAATTCAAGAATATAAAGAACAATTTGCTAATCCGTATAAAGCGGCAGAGAGAGGTTATGTAGATGACATCATTGAGCCAAGCATAACAAGACCAAGACTTATCAATGCATTTGATATGTTAGCTTCAAAGAGACAATCATTGCCGCCAAAGAAACACGGTAATATACCTCTTTAATAATAATAGGAATTGAGGTGATAAAGTGGATAAACTAGGAATAATTGAACGGCTGGCAGATCCTGAGTTAATGAAGCAAATGTCAACATCTGATAAATTAGCAGGAGCGCTTATAGTTACCATACTGGGTATGTTGATTACATTTGTTGTATTGCTAATACTTTGGGGACTCATTGCTGTTATGACAAAGATGATGTATAAGCCTGTCCAACAAAAACCTGCTATTACGCCGGCAGCACCACCAGTAACTCCCGTGGAGGATACAGCTGTCAGCGGAGCAGAGGAAGATGAAGAACTGATTGCAGTCATCACTGCAGCTATAGCAGCAAGTATGCAAAGGCCTATACAAACCATTATTGTAAAAAATATTAAAAGATCTGAACATAGAATGCCGGCATGGGCGAACGTAGCGAAACATGAACAATTAGACAGTAGAAGGTTTTAAATCATTAAATATGTCTGTAAGGAGGAATCAAGTAAAATGAAAAAATATAATATAACTGTAAATGGAAAGAGTTACGAAGTAGAAGTAGAAGAAGTTGGAGGAGTAGCTGTACCTGCACCGGCTGCAGCAGTGCCGGCACCAAAAGCTGCACCTGCTCCTGCGGCAGCACCAAAAGCTGCACCGGCACCTGAAGCACCGAAGGCTGCACCTGCACCTGCAGCGCCAAAGCCTGCACCTGCAGGATCTAATTCAGTTACAGCTCCAATGCCTGGTACAATATTAGATATAAAAGTTAGTGAAGGCGACCAAGTTTCTAATGGACAAGTGTTGCTTGTACTAGAAGCGATGAAAATGGAAAATGAAATTATGGCACCTGCAGACGGAACAGTTGCATCCATTAATGTAGCAAAAGGTGCATCTGTAAATGCTGGAGACGTGCTGGTTGTTATCGGTTAGTCTCATCTAGAGAAAAAGTTGAAGAAAGGAGACATTTCGATGCAACAAGCGATATATGAATTTTTAAGTAGCACTGGTTTTACTGCATTTACTGATCAAGCAGGTTGGCTTCAATTGATTATGATACTGGTGTCACTTGTGCTATTGTATTTAGCAATTGGAAAAGGTTTTGAACCACTGCTTTTAGTGCCCATTGCCTTTGGAATGTTACTTACAAATCTCCCTTTTGCAGATTTGATGAAATCTGCAACAGATAAAGAAATAGGTGGATTACTGTATTATTTTTATCAGGGAAATAAACTGGGATTATTCCCTCCAATCATTTTTATGGGTGTCGGAGCAATGACTGATTTTGGACCACTGATTGCAAATCCTAAGTCACTTTTACTTGGTGCAGCAGCTCAATTTGGAATATTTACTACTTTCTTGGGAGCAATATTTCTAGGATTTACAGCTCAAGAAGCTGGAGCAATAGGGATTATTGGTGGAGCAGACGGTCCGACAGCAATATTTTTAGCTTCCAAACTGGCGCCAGATCTTCTTGGGGCTATAGCAGTAGCAGCTTATTCATATATGGCGCTGGTACCAATCATTCAGCCGCCAATTATGAAAGCTTTAACAACAAAAGAAGAACGTATGATTAAGATGGAACAATTAAGACCAGTATCTCAGAAAGAGAAAATTTTGTTCCCAATTATGGTAACCATTGTTGTTTCTTTGATTTTACCTCCGGCAGCTACTTTAGTAGGTATGCTGATGCTTGGAAACTTATTTAAACAATGCGGAGTAGCCAATAGATTATCAGAGACAGCAGAAAATGCATTAATCAATGTAGTTACCATATTTTTAGGTCTAGCTGTAGGAGCATCAGCTACAGCTGAAGCGTTTCTTACAATTCAAACAATAAAAATTATTGTACTTGGTATTTTTGCATTTGCTGTAGGAACAGCAGCAGGTGTCATACTGGCTAAAATAATGAACAAAGTAGTAGGAGGGACCATCAATCCATTAATTGGATCTGCAGGGGTATCTGCAGTTCCTATGGCAGCACGTGTATCTCAAGTTGTGGGCCAAAAAGAGAATCCTTCTAATTTCCTGCTCATGCATGC
>JAKSCF010000334.1 GCA_022360735.1 Clostridia bacterium | reverse complement strand
TTCTAGTACTTTTTCGATAATCTGGAAAAAATTGCCCTTACGGGCAATTTTTTTAGCTTAAGTGTATAAATATTTGTTTATACATCAATATCAACATACTTGTCTTCAGTCTTATTAAATATATTATTATTTAAACGCTATAATTAAAAATCGACTGCATATTGCTGTATAGCTCATTGAAAAGACGATGCTTGTCTAGTAACCGTTGGTTTTTTGATGGCGTAAATGCTTTTTTAATAGAGATACAGTGCTTGGCTGCTTCTTCAAAACTATTATATACGCCATCATGTACAGCTCCAATTATGGCAGCACCTAAACAAGCAGTTTCCTCAATTTGGGGAATAGCAACTACATTTCTTGAGATATCTGCTTTCATTTGTGACCATATATCAGACTTTGCGCCGCCCCCGGTAGAAATGATCATCTCCGGATTAACGCCGATCTTTTTCATATAGTTGATGTTAACCGTAAATATATGGGCAATGCCTTCCATAATGCTATATGCAAAATCAACTTTGTCGTGCTTTAACTTAATACCATAAAAAACACCGTTGGCCTTCTCATTAAAGTCAGGCGCATTGACACCGGTTAGATAAGGCAGAAAAACCAGTTCATTTGGCAAATCTCTACTAGCGAGTTCTGCATTTAGCTCATGGTAGCTTAGGTCTTCCATAAAGCCCTTCTTAAACCATTCGAGACTGACACCGCCACTTTCACACACTGGCAATAGCACATATGTGTCCTTAAACGGTCCGTAGTGACAGGGAATACGAACATCTCCAAGCAACGGTTTATCCACCATTGTTGCAATGGATAGTACGGTACCTGTGGTTTCACTGATGAGCCCTGGTTTGATGTTACCTGTGCCTATCATGCCCGAGAAATGGTCAAGCGTGCCGACATTTACGGTGGAGTTTGCGCTGACACCGATGTTTTGCGCAACATCACTTTTGATTACGCCGATATTTGTGCATGGCTCGACCAATGGAGGCAGCTGATTTTCATTGATACCGCAATACTCCAGGATATCGTTCCAATATACCTTCTTTCTAATATCAAAATAGTGGGTAAAGTTGTAGATGGAGTATTCTCCAACTATTTTACCGGTTAACTGATATTGAATATAGTCTTTTAGCATTAGATACATGGACACATCTGAAAATACTTGCGACTCATTTCGTTTCAGCCAAAGCATTTTGGTAATTGGCCACGTAGGAATAATCGACGGCTGACCGGTTATGTGGAAACAAGTTTTTTCATCAAACTTACTTTTTAATTCCTCGCACTCATTTTCTGAACGCATATCCAGCCATGAGATTCCGTTACGAATGGGATTTCCTTCTTTGTCCAAACATATTAAGGATTCAGCTTGACCGGTTAATATAATTTGTATTACCTCTTTTGTATTATTAAATCCCAGTCTGCAACATTCGGCAATTAATGATTGTACATCCGAAAAATAGTTTGACGCATTAAACTCAACCATATCCCCTTCACGTATATATTCAACATTTTTGTTTCTTTCGCTCAACATTTGAAGCTTTTTATCGTAAGCGGTTACTTTAATATTAGTGGTTCCCAGGTCTACCGCAATAAATGACATATAAACACTCCTTAAATGTTTTTTACAGACTCTCGCTCAACCAAATGTGGTTCGAGCGAAACTGCTATTAACTTACTATCATTATTCACCAACTTAGATACAAGAAGATCTGAACATAGAGAGGCTACTCGCTCTTTTGGCATATGTATGGTGGTAAGGGGCGGATAAGCAAAAGTGTCTACAGGACTATCGTCATATCCAACCACACTTAGATCATCTGGAATTTTCAAGTTTAGCTTTTTCGCAGCTGAATAAACGCCAAACGCCATAGTATCGCAAAAAGCCATTAATCCTGTGAAACGTGTTGATTCATCTTCATATAGTTTATGATAACTTTCCATCAATAGTTTATAAGCATCGTTGTGTGAAGGTTTTGAATAAAGAATATATTTTTCATCTAATTCAAGACCCTGCTCGCTATAAGCTTGTTTAATACCTTTGACAAACAAATTACTGCCAGAGAACCCTTTAGGTCCGGTCATTATCAAATTTGTTTTATGGCCTTTACCGATTAAGAAGTTTGCACTAAGATAGCCGGCTCTTTCGTGATTAATAAAAATATAGTTGGTGTTGATATTATCGTTGATTGTATCAAGAATGATTGTTCTGTCGAACAGCTGGTTTAAGAGGGATATGCTGTTTGAATCAGAATTAATTGGTGAAATAATTACACTGTCGGGCATTCGTGAAATAACTGTCTTAATGTTTTTTGTTTCAAGATCAGTATCAAACTGAGAATCACAAATTAGAGTAGTATAGTCGTACTTGGCCATATCAACAGAGATTTTTCTTATCATATTCATATTTGCGGGGTTTTCAAGGTCGTTTAATATGATGCCTATTGTCTTTGTATGCATATTTCTAAGGCCTTTTGCAAAATAATTGGGTTTGTAGTTCAATTCTTTTGCTTTTTCAAGGACGAGATGCTTTGTTTCATCTTTTATTAGGGGGCTATCGTTTAAAGCCTTTGAAACTGTAGAAAATGAAATGCCAAGCTCCTCTGCGATAGACTTAATTGTAATTTTCACGATATGGCCTCCTTAGTTAAAGTATATAATGATTATAGAAGATATTTTACAACATTGTCAATATATAATTTTGAATTAAAATAAGTAAAAATAAAAGAAAAAGAAAATTACAACGATGTAATTAGGTAAAAATGATAAAACATCTTCATATTATTAAGATAATTCCGAAAATTGCTAGTTGACAAAGCGAATAAGTGTGAATTATAATAATTACATCGTTGTAATACCTATTAATACAAACAAATTGTTGGCATAAAAATTTTTACATTAAAATTACATCGTTGTAAATTCGCACATATTAATCGGAAAATGGTGGGTATGTTGTTGTTTCTTATGTTGAAGTTGTTCTTTGAAATATTGTTACGGGGGCAGTCTTTCAAAAACTATAAAATATTGGGTTATTAAAGGAGGGTCAAAATGAAACTTGCATGTACGAGCTTGATGGTACCGGGAAAAACACTGGTGGAAAAAGCAGAAAAATTGAAAAAATGGGGCTATGATGGTATTTCGGTATTTGAGGAATACAGCCAATGGAATGAATTGAAAATGGATGAACTGATGCAGCTTGAATTCAAAACAGGAGTAAGGCCGTGTGAGTTTGTTTTCATGGATGATGTATATGGACATCTAATGGATCAAAATACTGAAATTAAAGCGAAAGCGATTAAAATGTATAGTGATGCCATTGAAGTGTGTAAGAAAATTGGTGCGATTACCGAGATGGAGTTTGATTTAGGACCACAAGATCCTCTCCCACTCTTTGAACCTTATAAAAAGATGAGCAAAGAAGAAGAAAAGGGTTTCTTAGCAGTTCTTAATGAGCTGGGCAGCATTGCAGAAGGAAGCAGTGCACTCATCCTGCTTGAACCGGTTAATCGGTATGAAACAAAATATTTGACCACGTTACAGGATTGTTTGGAAATGATTAAAAAGACAGATTTATCTAATGTAGGACTCCTGCCTGATTTTTTTCACTTATCCATAGAGGAATCCAACATTCAAAAAGCTTTACGAAATGCGGGTCCATATATTAAACATGTTCATCTGGGTGATAACAACAGACTACTGCCCGGCAAGGGGACGATTGACTGGACTGCATCAATGAATGTTCTAAAAGAAGTAGAATTTAACGGATTTATGAATCTTGAGTGTGCGGTACTGGGTAATCCAAATGAAGAACTGCCAAAGGCTGCAGAATTTTTAAAATCTCTGTTATAACAAAATGAAAAGGAGAAAAACACATGAGAAAACCGAAAGCATTAGTTATCCCGTTTAAGTTTAGGGAAGGTTATCCAGATCATTTAGTAGATCCGTTGATCAATTCTGCTAAAGAGTTGATTGTTAGTACAGATGTTGGCATAACGATGACACAAAGTGTCGTTACGGATGTGGATGCAGATATAGTCGCAAAGAAATATAATGCGGTTGATTATGATATTTGTATTCTTGTTGTCCCAACATGGTTTGAGCCGGTTACTTTGGTGAGAGCAGCCAAGAATTTCTTTGGTCTTCCAGTAATTGTATGGGGTTTTAGCAATTTTATTCACGAAGGAGAACGTGTAAATCTAGGATCGTCTGCAGGTGCCGGAGTAGCAAAAGGAACACTCCGTGAACTGGGCGTTTTCCATAAATACATCTACTATTCACCAGGCATTGGAAAAGATGAAGAAATCAAGGAACAAATTTGGAAAGTTGCCAATGTGGGAAGAGCCGCATCCATGTTGAAAGACGCTAGGATCGTTTCGGTTGGGTATCAGTTCGGCGGTATGACCCTTGGTGATATAGATCTTACAAAAATGCGAAGCATGTTTGGGCCGGATTTAATAGAGCTGGATAGCTATACGTTGATTAACAGCATGGACAGTATTGATACTGGAAGTGATGCGTATAAAACTGCAAAAGCAGAGGTTGAAGCCCTGCTGGATAATCCGCTTGACGAGAAACTTGAGCGAATTGTACGAATGTATGCAGCAATCAAAAATATTGTGAAAGCGTTTAATGCACAAGCAGTTACACTCAAATGTCACTTTGCTTTAAGTCAGGAACTTGGCCTGTCTGCTTGTGTTCCGCTGTCTGTGATTGGTAACCGGGTAGTTGCATCTTGTGAGGCAGACATTCCCCTTACCCTGACACAATTAATCATGCATTATCTATCAGGTGGAGAATTGACCACGTACGCCGATACCCATGAATTGACTGGGACAAGAGTGCTGTGGGCAGCTTGCGGATTTGCACCTGCAGGGATGTGTATTAACGGCAAAATTATTTGTGATCTGCCTAAAAGTGAAAGCGGGGGCTTAGGGGATACTTTTGGAGACTATATTACAAATAAGAATCACCTTAAAGCCGGAAGATTGACAGCAGCAAGGATTCTGAAAGAAGCCGAAGGCGGTTATACGCTGCACGCGGTTGCCGGAAATGCTCTTGGGGATATTGGGAAAACTTCGGAATTTGGTGCACCACAATACACTTTTACAGAAACAGAGCTGGATGCTGACTTTGATCAATTCGCGCAAAATCTAGGAAGCCACCACTATGCACTGGTTTATGCAGATTTACTGGAAGAACTGGAGATGTTTTGTAAGTATAAAAAAATGAATGCATTAATAGAAAGAAGTTAGTTTTGCAAAATCAGGTGAGTTTGTTGTAGCTTAAAAGCCATTTAGTGCAAGATATGTACTTTTGGTTTTAAAAAATAAAGTAATAACTAAAATAGGAGGATTGTTTATGGATGTGAAGATTCAAGACATAAAAGATGTCACTATAAAAGGGGTTGACGTTTGTTTTACTGATACGGTGGAGGACGTTGAAAGACTTGATTTTTTTGAGTGGACAGTGTGGCCGTTAGAAACGACTTTTAAAACCAATAAAATGGTTGCAGGATTGTTGCAATCTTGGCATCATACACCTATTTATGAGAAGCTCGAATATCATGAGGATGCTGAAATCTTCTACTTCTTTGAAGGAACAGCTATTATGTGCTTTGTTGATCTGGATGAAAACGATAAACCACTGATGGATAGTGCACAAATGGTTAGGATTCCGGCCGGCGTGATGATTAATGTTGCTGAACGTAAAGGACATTGGGTAGCGGTTGCTGAAGATGATAGGTATTCGGCAATAGTTATAGCTCCGAAGCAGGGGGATATACATGTTCAGCTGCCGGAAAAAATTTGCGGAGTATATTAAGTAGTAGGCCTTTAAGAATAACGGAAAGCTTTGTACTCTATGAGAAAACGATTATGGATTGTGCGTAGTTTGCACAGCAGTAAACAGGAAAGGAAAAAGCTATGTTAAAAGGAATACCGTCGATTTTGACTCCGGAACTGCTAAAACTTTTATCTGAAATGGGACATGGAGATGAAATTGTAATTGCTGATGGCAACTTTGCTGCAGAAACATTGGCACAAAGGCTTGTGCGTCTAGATGGTAATAACGTACCTGAGATACTGGATGCGATACTTAAATTCTTTCCGCTTGACCCAAGTGTAGAAGCACCGGTGACATTAATGGCTAAAGTTGAGGGAGATACTGCGGAAACTAAGATTTGGGATGAGTTTAAAGAGATTGTAAACAAATACAATCCGGATACCAAGATCGAATTTGAAGAACGATTTGATTTCTATGACCGAACAAAGAAGGCGTTTGCAGTTATTGCAACTACTGAAATGAAATTATATGCAAACATTATTCTAAAAAAAGGTTTGGTTGTTGAATAATTAAAGAGAACAATAAGAGGAGGAAGAAATAATGAAAAGAAAAAGCAGTATTTTGGCTATTGTGATGGCGGTTATGCTGGTGCTTACTGCTCTTACAGGATGTCAGGCTTCTGATGACAACGCAGCACTCGATACCGGAAAACAGGGGCAAGGTTCAGAGGGTATGGCGAGAATGGTTGTTGACCGTGAAGACGCGCTTGAAGGAGGCGTTTCTCTTACGCCTGCGTCCTATACAAAAGAGCAACTTCCTGGTGTACCGTATGTTGGTGCTATTCCGGCAAAGAAGTATAAAATTGCTTTCTCAAATGGAGATATGGCAAATGACTGGAGAGCGTCATTTTTTAATGCCATGGTTGCCGGCGGTGAATACCTAAACGAACAATTTGGTATCGAATTCATCTATGCCAACTCTGGTGCAGATAGTGCAAAGCAATTACAGGATATTCAGTCTCTGTTGGCACAACAGCCGGACATTCTGCTGTTTAGCCCAAATGAATCCGCACCGCTGACACCTGTTGCCGATATGTGTGCTGAGCTTGGAATTCCATTTATGACCATTGACCGTGCCATTGATGCGACAGTCGGTGAAGGCATGTACCTTTCAAACATTGAAGGGGATAATTTCAAAGCCGGTGTAGCAATGGGTATTGAAATGGTCCGAGGGCTGACTGAGAAAAATGGTGAACCTAAAGGAAATATTGCTGAGATTACCGGTGCTATTGGATCTACCCCTGCTATTCAAAGATCCGCCGGTGTAAGACATGTACTGAAAGATTATCCGGATATAAGAATTGTTCAAGTTGTTGACGGAAAATGGGATGCTGAAACAGCGTATCAAGCTGCTCAAGACATATTTACTGTAGCCGGTAATACCCTTGATGGACTTATCTGCTCCTTTGACTCGGGAACAATGCAGGCTGTTACGGTTGCAGAAGTTCAGGGAATCGAAGGACTAATATATTGCTCTGCAGATGCAGATTCTACATTCCTTAAAGATTATGTGCTGGAAGGCAAAGCGTTTAGCTGTGTTGAGTATCCGCCTTACTATGGTGTAACTGCGCTTGAGTATGCAATTCATTATTTAAATGGTTACGATATTCCACAAAATGTTCTGCTTGCTCAGAGACTGTTCAATACAGAAACAGAAGAGAAGAAGGCGAAATTGGACGAGTTGACACAGCTAACCTCTAAAAATGGTGATCCATTTGTTCCGGCAGCATATGGCATGTACGAGACCTTTTCAATGACCGGAGAAATGTGGGATAAATATTATCCTGAAAGCTGGGTATCTGCCGGAGGAGTTGCATTCCTTGAGACTTTGATACCGGAAGACCCGTTTTCACTGCAAAATGTAGAATAGTCGATAACGGCAAACCATAGAGAGCAAAGATTGTACATACCAATGTGGGTAAAGAGATTGGCGGACAGCGGACTTAGTCGTTGTCTGCCCATTTCCAACTTTTATGTATAGTAAATAGCAAATACGTATATTAATAAAGGCTGGTGATATTCATGGCATTGTTAGAAACACAAAATATAGATATATCATTCTCAGGGATTCAGATTTTGTTCGATGTAAATTTTCAGCTTCAAGCAGGTGAAATTAACTGCTTGCTTGGAGAAAATGGGGCTGGGAAAAGCACATTAATTAAAGTTATCACAGGTATACATGGGAATTATGCAGGTGAGATATTAATTGACGGAGAACCGGTTGAAATAAATACGCCCAGAGATGCAATCCAACAGGGGATTTATGCTGTGCAACAGCATCGAGACTTGGCACCTACATTGAATGCTGTAGAGAATATGTTCATGGGAAATGAACTTTTTATAGGAAAAAGCAAGCAAAGATTTGATTATAAAAAAATGACCAAAATAGCAGGTGATTATATTGCAAAGTTTGGTGTTGAGATTGATTTAGATGTACCTGTCCAAGACTTGAAAGTGTCTGAGCAGGGAATTATTGCTATATGCAAGGCATTACTGGCAAACAGCAGGATTTTGTTGATTGATGAAGCTTCTGCTCCCTTAGATGACTCAGAGCGGCTGGTTTTGTATGATACGTTGCAGAAACTTGCAAAAGAAGGTAAAGGCATTGTATATATTACTCACCATTTAGATGAAGTGTTTAGAATTGGCAATTCAATCACCGTGTTGAGAGACGGTAAAGTCGTAGAAAAGGTTGATACCAAGGATATGGACAAGGATAGACTGATAGAGAGTATGACCGGTAATGCAAAGATGTATACACGTGATGATATGGATAACCCAAGTGAGTTAGGTGAAAAATTGTTGGAAGTAGAAAGCTTAACAAGCAAAGGACTGGAAGACATAAATATTTATGCCAGAAGAGGTGAAATACTAGGAATTGCCGGCTTAGAAGGTTCAGGAAAAGATGATATCGCTAAATGTTGCTTCGGGTTTACGAAGTTTAAGAAAGGAAGCATTAAAGTAAAAGGTAAAGAAATCAATCCCAAATCCCCGATTTCTGCCATAAAAAATAGTGTAGGACTTGTTCCAAATGATAGAAAACATGCTGGATTACTGTTATGTAGAGACATAACGGAAAATATAATCATAACAAATATTAATAAATATAATAAAACAATTGTTACCAAGGGCTGGGCAGACAAGACTACCAAACATTATGTAAAAGAACTAAGTGTTAAATGTGCAGGACCAAGTCAGTTGGTAGAGTATTTATCGGGGGGGAATCAGCAAAAAGTTCTGATAGCAAGATGGCTTAAATCTGAAGTAGATATCTTGTTCATGATTGAGCCAACCGAAGGGATTGATGTTGGAGCTCGATCCGATTTATATGCGGTTTTCAGAGAGCTGGTTAAGAATGGAAAAACCATCATTATTGCCACCAGTGATATAGATGAATTACTTACTTTGTCGGATCGCATCATCACCATGGTTGGAGGAAAGATTATAAACGAATATGACATAAAAGATGCTTCAAAGCAGGTTATACTCGCTGATATCTTATCCAAGGCATCATAGGCAGAGGAGAAAAAATATGTTAAAAGTAAAAGAGTTTATTTCTAGACATACGTTAATACTGATTGCTGTGACCATGTTTATTTTTACCAGCTTATATAATAATGCTTTTATTACAGCTTTTAATATCAGTGGAATGCTTATGGAAGTAGGGTTTATGACATTTTTAGCTATGGGGATGACCTTTGTTATTTTGACAGGTGGGATCGATCTTTCAGTTGGTGCTATTGCCGGCCTATCTTCTGTAATCATGGCGATGGTCATGAAACACTGGAACACCGGAAGTGATGGCGTAACAATACTTTTATCTGTAGTTTTGGCATTAGGAGTATGTGCGTTATTAGGCTATATCAATGGAATTTGTGTTACGAATCTTGGATTACCATCACTCATTGTAACGTTAGGTATGACGTGGATCGCAAGCGGCGTTGGAGAGTCCTTAATCAAGGGTTTACCGATTGGTTTGAAAGTGGATGCATATAAATCGTTTATGGGCATAAAGCTGTTTTCGTGGATTCCTATTACATTTCTTTTTACACTGGTGGTATTGGTGGTTTTGATATATGTACTGAAAAAGCTTAGATGGGGAAGAGAGTTTTATGCGGTAGGCTCCAATGAACTTGCTGCATTTATCTCAGGTATCAAAGTAAATAGCGTTAAGCGCAGAGCATTTTTATTGTCGGGCTTATTTGCAGGAATAGCGGGTCTGCTGATAGCTGCATATATTAGATCCGGTTACCCATCAGCCGCAAAAAATTATGAGCTTTACACCATTGCAGCTGTTGTTATGGGCGGAGTGCCCTTAACAGGTGGTAAAGGCAGGTTATCTCTGGTTTTTGTTGGTGTGTTGATTCTTAGAATACTCAACAAGTTAGTGGTTTTTACAGGATTGTCCAGTGTATCCGGTTTTATCGAGGGCATTATTATCGGAACGATATTATTAGCTGTACTGCTCATTAATTCCATGAGAAAGGAAGGCAATAAATAGTATGAAAAAAACAACTGTTTTGAAGGAACGCAGAACATTACTAGAAATACTGCGACAATATTCTGTGATTGTTACTGCAGTAGTTATGGTTATGATTGCATTAATTAGTACAAAAGGCACTTATTTAACTGCAAATAATCTTCTTAACGTGGGTGAAAGAGCAGCCGCCATTGGTATTGTTGCGCTAGGTCAAATGTTGGTTATTCTAACTGGTGGTATTGATTTGAGTGTCAGTGGAATAATAGCGGTTGGATTTAGCATAACAACGCTTTTTTCAGATAAAATTACAACAATTCCTATACCCATAGTAATACTATTGATGATACTCGTTACGACAGGCTGTGGCTCGATTAACGGTTTACTGGTTTCAAGAACGAAAATTCCCCCATTTATGATTACTCTGGGGACTTATTTGGTCTTTCAATCTGTTGCTTTGGTTCTAAGCGGAGCTGCCAATCTTAGTTTTGAAAATCAGGTAGACTGGATGTATACGAACCTGGGTTTAACCGGTTTTGTAGGGCGAATATTTCCAACAGTGCTTTGGCTTGTAATCTCAGGAATCATTATTTTTATTCTGGCTTTTACCAAATTTGGTAAGAATATATATGCTATCGGTGCAAGTGAGCTGGCTTCAAAAATGTCCGGTATCAATAACAATAAAATTAAATTCAGTGTGTATGCTTTATCTGGATTATTGTGCGGCTTAGCTGCTCTAACCATAGAGTTTAGGTTAAGGAATTGTAATCCGGCATCATCAGTCACCTATCAAATTGACTCAATAGCTGCAGTTATTGTCGGCGGTGCTAGTTTAACTGGTGGTGAAGGTAACGTGTACGGTACTTTTATCGGTGCTTTTATCATGGCATCACTTGTAAACTTGATGAATCTTGTTGGACTTGATGTGTACTCACAAAATATTGTAAAGGGTATCGTATTGATTGGATTTATCTTGGTAACACGTGTTTTGGCTAATTCAAAGAAAAAAGTTTGAGTGTCGTATACATAAATAATTAAACTAAGGAGTATATGTTGATGATTACACAATTTAAAATAAATCCACCATTTTTTGAACTCGGCCCAAAAGCTTATTTGTTTGGGGAAGCGTCAGTGGCTTTGGCAAAAGAAGCGGATCGAATCGGGAAAAAATATAATGTAAGTATAATCTACACGCCGCAATATGTAGATATTCCACAGATTGTTAAAGCAACGGATCATATACATGTATTTGCACAGCACATGGATTCTTTAAATATCGGAAGAGGTATAGGGTCTGTATTGCCGGAAGCACTTGTAGATGCGGGAGCAAAAGGGGTGCTTTTGAATCATGTGGAAAAAAGCTTGACGCTGACGGAAATCAACAAATCAATTAAGCGGGCTGATGAAGTTGGATTAGTTTCTATTGTATGTGCAGATACACCGGAAGAGGCGGCGGCAGTTGCTCATTTGGCACCAAATATTATCATTGCAGAATCGCCTGAGCTGATAGGTGGTGGAAAGCGAGATAAAAATGATATGAGCAATATTGCTGTGACAGAGAATGCAATCAAGGCAATTAATTCAAATATTAGCGTTATTCACGGAGCAGGAATCAGCTGTGGACAAGATGTATATGACATTATCATTCAAGGCGCTGAGGGTACAGGCTCAACCAGCGGCGTCATTAAAGCGGTAAATCCTTTTGCTATGCTGGAAGAGATGATCAGTGCTGTAAGAGAAGCTTACGAAAAAAGAACAAAAAATAAAGGAGAATAGCAAAATATGAAAGTATATCATGAACTTTTGAAAGTACAGACGAAAATGCAGGTAACGTTTGATGATGTAACGGATAAGGTTGGAGAGATCATCGAGAAGCAAGGGATTAAAAACGGAATTGTTACAATTTTCTCACAGCACACCAGTTGTAGTGTTTTTATTCAAGAAGATTCAGAGGGTGTTACGTATAAAAACATTTCTCTGATATTACAAGATACGGTTAATTGTTTAGAAAAAATCATTCCCACTTGTGAATATGAGGGACAGTATCTTCATCCAGGCGAGTTTCACGTAAAAGAAGCAGAGCGCTTGAGAGGTGAGAGACCAGAATGGTGTCTAAATACAGACGGACATATTAAATCAAGCGTCATGGGACGATCAGAAACGGTTCCGGTGGTGGATGGCAAAATGACGTTAGGCGAATTTGGCAGAATTTATTTTGCAGATTTTGACAAGACAAGACCACGTGAAAGAAAAGTAAGGGTTCATATAATAGGAGAATAAATGTCTCAATTGTTTAATAAAAAGCAAGCTGCATTTGCTTGCCTCCCCTCCGAAAAATTGTCCGACAAGGGCAATTTTTTTGTGTTTTTAGTCTGGTTCTGTTGAACGAATTCATCAAGCCCTAATTTAAGCCTTGATTATAATAATTTTAACCAATTTTAAGCTAAAAATTTGTCATATTATGTTATAATAAATGAAAATCAGGTCTTGGAGGGAAGCATGAGTCAAATAAAACATTCTCTTCAGCACATTATAAATGCATTAAAAAATGGAGTCGTACCGCAGTATGGAGTTGAATACTTATGTGTTGGTAGAGATAAACAATTACAAGAAATCATTAGAGGATTCAATTTAATAAAAGAAAACAGCGGTGTAGTAAAAATCGTAAGCGGAGAGTATGGATCGGGAAAAACATTTTTCCTCCAAAGAATGAAGCTTGAAGCTTTAAGAAATAATTTTATTGTCTCTTCCATAAAAATCAATCAAGGCTTTCGTTTAAATCATTTGCAGCATTTATACTATAATATTATGCATAATCTATCTATACTTGAAGATAGTGAGATGGATACAAGCTTTGAAGATATATTTGACAAATGGATCACAAAACTACAAGATATGCCATCCAACATGGCTTCTGCCGAGATAGAAAAAATATTGCATGCCCTTGAGAAGTACAATGCATCTTTTTCAAGAGCGATTACTTCATATATTCGAGCCAGAATAAATAATGATAAAGAGCTTTCAGCAACTATTGCTTCATGGCTCACCGGTGAAGAGAATATTCCATATCATCTTAAAGCAAAATTTGATGTTATTGGTAAAGTCGATAAAATAAATGCTTTAGACTTTTTAAAAGCTTTCATAAAGCTTGCCAAAATAGTTGGCTATAATGGGATCGTAATTTTAGTGGATGAACTTGAACTGGTAATGAACGAACGAGTAGATATACGTTGTAAAGCCTATGAAAATATTCGATATATTATCGACGAGTGTACTATTGGCGAATTAAATCATATAATGTTTGTATTCACAGCAACAAACGATTTGTTATCTGATTCAGAAAAAGGGATCATGTCATATGAGGCGCTTTATCAAAGACTAGGAAATCCGGTAGATAAAAACAATTCTGCGCTGTCTGATATGCGTCAACCCATCTTAAGACTCCCTAGACTATCTGATGAAGATTTTATGAAAATAACAACCAATATGTATGAGATATATAAAGAAGTATATAATATTAAGCCAAGTATATCGATTGAATCTATCATGAATTGGGCGCTATATATGTATAAAGAAGTTGAACCTGATATGAAAGAAATTAACTTGAGAAAGTTTGTGATGAAGGTTATTGAAGTCTTTGACATTATTGAACAGCATCCCGATAATACATTATTAAAATCTGAGCTTAAAAAGACCGAAAAAAATGGGGCAATTGTCTTTAAAGCGCAGTTTAAAAAATCAGAAACTGTAATATAGTTTACTAATTTATCATACTTGTGAAATAATAGTTATTATTAAAATAAATAAAAATTTGGAGATTATCATGATGTCGGAAAAAGATAAACTGGAAGAATATTTGATGAATGGCATAAAAGGAACGCCTGAAATCAAAAAAGAAGAAAAAAAGAAATATCTGGGAGAATTTTCAGAAAGAGTTATCTTAGCAGTAGAAATTGCGAAACTGCATGAGGATGAATGCTTAAAACAAATAAACGATGCTGTAGAAAAGAATCAGTCTATAGATAAGATTATTGTTAACTCAGTATTGAAAAACACGATTAGAATTCAATGCATGAAAATGGCGAAAAACCATGATCGGGATTTTAAATTGGTGGAGGGGGATACTTCTATAGGTATTGTACTCGCATCCAATACTGCTTTATAGAGCACAAATAATTGTTTTATAGATTATTTTGTCGATACAATTGACAAAATAATTTTTTTTATATATTATTGATATATCAGAAATATATCTAAATTAATCTACCAAATCTAAGGAGAATAAAATATGAGATTGAGCAGAGAAAACTGCAAAGTTAATCGTTATGATGAAAAGATACTGCAGTTTGGCGAAGGCAATTTTTTACGAGCTTTCATTGACTGGATCATATATAAGATGAATGGGGAAGCAAACTTTAATTCAGGTGTAACCGTCATACAACCTATTCAGAAAGGATTGTCACATCTGCTTGATGAACAGGATGGGCTGTACACATTGTATCTTAATGGTTTGAAAAACGGAAAGCCGGTTAGAGAAAAAATGCTGATTGATTGTATTAATACAGCCATAAATCCATATGACCATTATGATCAATATCTAGAAACTGCATTAAATCCAAATATCCGGTTCATTATATCCAATACAACAGAAGCAGGAATTACTTATAATAAGCAAGATAACGAGAAAGACTGTCCGCCTAAAAGCTTTCCCGGAAAATTAACGGCTTGGCTGTATAAAAGATATGAGGCCGGTAAAAATGGCGTTATCATTATGCCTTGTGAGCTGATTGATAGAAATGGCGATAAGCTAAAGAAAATTATTTTAAATTTAGCTCAAGATTGGGATAAAGAAGAAGCATTTATGAGATGGATAAAGGAAGAGAATTTCTTTTGTAACAGTTTAGTAGACCGAATTGTACCGGGATTTCCTAAGGAGCAAATAAAAGAAATTTTACAAGAACTAGGTTACGATGACAAACTTGTGGTGGAAGGTGAACAATTTCATTTATGGGTAATAGAAGCCCCTGACTGGGTTAAAGAAGAATTTCCGGCAGAACAAGCAGGGCTGAATGTACTCTTTGTTGATGATATATCACCTTACAGAACTCGTAAAGTAA
>JAKSCF010000404.1 GCA_022360735.1 Clostridia bacterium | reverse complement strand
CGCCCATTGGGAAGTTGTAGTGCATGGTGACACAGGCCTGTATGGTTTTTTCATCCAGCAGGTTTTCCATGGTGGTATGCATTTCTTGTTCAGAGTTGGCTTCTATGATCTCAAGCTTGGTGTCTGCTTTGGGTCCTATTAGGACGATTTGTATGTTTGGATTATGTTTTAAAGCCAGCTCAGCCCCTTTTATCAGGTTCTCGGTTCCATGCTCGCTGCCCAGTGTGGTTAAGCCTATTTTTATTTTTTCTTGGATTTGTCCTGTTTCAATGGCATCTGCAATGTCCATGAATGTGCTGCCTATGAGTTGTTTGATTGTATTGTTCATCTCATTCACCTCTATTGTTTAACAGATGGGCGGCAAAGTCTCTCATGGCCTCTGCTACTAGGGTTTTGACTTCTGCTTGTGAGATATTGTTCTCCTGTGAGATATTGTCCTCTTGTGATTTTTCTCCCGGGTTTCTTTCCAGTATGACGGATACGCCGTCAAATAGGTTGGTCATTCTTCCCAGGAATAAGCTGCCTTTTCCTACGATCATGGCTTTGTTGAGTGGACCTTCTGTTAGGTCTTCTTTTGCAAATCCCAGGTAGGGGACGCCTGAGGGGATATGGCCTTGTGTGGGTGCCCAGCCCTGCATGCCGTGTTGTTTTACAAAGTTTAGGAGTTCTTTTTTCTCCAGTTCTTTTCTTTTTACCCCCAGTGCGCCAATCATTTTGTAGTTGGCTTCGGGTACGTCTCCTGCTCCTGCGGGCTTTGTGACATCCGGGTTTTGCATTTCAACGGAGTATTTATCCATATCGGTTATTTTAAGGCCTGCTCTTTTTAGCGGTTCTGTGATCAGTGCACTCATCACCGCTTGGGGAGAAGAGCCTGTTCCTACGGTATGTCTTCCAACTAAGTCGGTTCTTATGATTGGGTTGATCCCGTCGTTTTGTCCTATCAGCACTGCAAAGGCACCCAATACGTCTTCTAATATGGGCAGTCCCTTTTTAACGTGGTCTTTTCCATTCATCCCCAGTTTTGCAGCAGCCCCTCCTGCTACGATGACGACGTTTTTATATACCCCTGATTGAACCAGTGCGGATGCTTGAATCAAGGCATGCACCGGTGCTGCACAAAAGCCTCTTGTGTCTGCGCCTGTTGCGTTTACAGCCCCGCATTGTTCTGCTATGGCTTTTGCAAAGTTGCCGCCCCCTCTTTGGTTCATATCCCCGCAGGCTTCTTCTGAGCATTCGATGACGTAGTCGATGTCTTCAGCAGGGATATTATGTTTTGCCAGTAGATTGTTAAAGGCCAATACACCGGATGCTTTTACCACCAGGTTTTCAAATAGAATGTGTGCGGTTAGGTTCACATCCACATCATGGGCTTTTTTGACACAGCCTACCAGTTGGCCGTCTTGATACAGTCCTTCTGCTTGTTCACTCATGGCTTTTTTAATGACTTCTGGTTCGACACCTTCTTTGATCTTTTCTGCTTCTTTTTTAAATAAGGGATGTTTTGAGAGGTTTTCTTTGACTTTTGTTGTAAAGTGTTGTTCTAATAACACCAGATCAAAGGCATCTGAAAGCTTCATTAGTCCTATGAATTCATCTTGGGGCATGATTTCGCCAAACTTGCCGAATCGATCAGAAAGTCCCGCGTCTTTATCGTGCCAGGGCATT
>JAKSCF010000666.1 GCA_022360735.1 Clostridia bacterium | reverse complement strand
CAATTACACGATGGTCGATGGATGTGGATTAGAATTTTAGAAAAATCAGATATTGATTCATTAATCTTATTACTTAATGCCAAGAAAAAGCCAAAGAATATTTCTTGAAAAGAGAATTGAAATACAGCTCGAGAAGAAGTCGATTGATAATAATTGATTTCTTTTTTTTGTATAATGAACGTCGATTTTATGATGTTGATTGATTCATGTTTATACATGCATTATAGAAAAAATCAACCCCAAAATCATAACACAGGTATGGAATTACGTTTACAAAACGAGATATTGGTGTTACAAACGGGAAATTCGTTTTTAAATTATCTGCTATAGATTAAGGCTATAGATTAATTATTGCTAAGACATGTAAAAAATGTTTGGCATAATATAAAGTATACTTGACAATATGTAAACAATTCTTTAAACTGGAGTTAGAAATTAGATATATTTGACAGGTGATTCATGTAGAACTGAAAAATAACATTAAAGAAATTAAAGTTTGAAAAGAAAAAAAGTTAAAGGAGAAAGTTTTATGTATGCTGTTGAGATAAAAAATCTCACCAAAAAATACAAAGAAATTATGGCAGTGAATGACCTAAATATGCAGGTTCATGAAGGAACCATATATGGTTTACTTGGTAAAAATGGTGCAGGAAAAACTACTACAATACGAATAATAATGGGACTGACAAAGCCTGATTCTGGAACTATATCTGTATTTGGCAAAAGTATAAAAAAAGATAGATTATGGGCAATGAAAAATATTGGAGCAATTGTTGAAACACCGGGATTTTATGGCAATTTGACAGCAAAAAAGAACTTAAAGATCACTGCAGACCTGCGTGGTGTAGAGCTGAAGCGTGTTGATGAGGTTCTTGATTTTGTTGGATTATCCAATGCCGCATCAAAACAAGTAAAACATTTTTCTGCAGGTATGAGGCAGAGACTTGGTATAGCAAATGTGCTTATTCACTCGCCTAAAATACTTATTCTTGATGAACCCACTAACGGGTTAGACCCAGAAGGAATCAACCAGTTAAGAGATTTTATTCAATCTATTGCAAAAGAGCTAAAGATTACTGTAATCCTGTTAAGCCATATATTAAGCGAAGTTGAACAAATAGCCAACTATATTGGAATTATCAACAATGGGACTCTGGTGGAACAATTTAATATTAGTGAGTTAGGGTTTAACAAACAAAACTATGTGCTTTTAGAGGTGGATAAAAATAGTGAATCTCAAGAAATATTATCAAAAATGCAGTTGAAATTTCAACAGATGGATAATCAGTTTAAAATATTTTGTGAAAAAGATACAAATGGGCTAATAAGCAGACAACTTGTTCAAAATGGTATTACAATATATAGTATGTGTTCTGTTAAAAAAAGTCTTGAAGATAAATTTTTATGTGCAGTAGGCAATAAACAGGGATGTGAATAAATATGTATAAGCTATTAAAAAATGAGTATATTAAATTTGGAAATTCATACATAAGCCATTTGTCTTTTTTTGCGATGCTTTTACCTTTAGCTTTAACCATAACCGTTTGGTATCTTAGAAAAGATAGCTTTACTACAAAAAATATGTATAATTGGAGTGCGCTTATTAATAGTCTTCAGTTGTTTTATTCCCTTTTTCTAGGAACTATCATTCCATCCTTTATTGCGGTATTTTCTGTGTATTATGAGATTCAGGAAAAAACCCTTAAAAATCTATTAACTATGCCGTACAGCAGGATACAAATATTGTTATCGAAAATAATATATTCTTGTACAACAATTATTTTGATTAATATAGTTATATGGATTATAACTATCATATTTGGCATATTACTGGGATTTGAAAATTCTGTAAATGTTATTTTATCAGAAACCTTGAAGCTAGTACTTCCGAATTTGGCTACAGTTATTTTTGTACCCATTATGGTCTTTCTTACTATATGTTTTAAAAGTTTTATTCACGGCATGTTATTAACGGTAGTTTGTAGCGTAATGAATT
>JAKSCF010000266.1 GCA_022360735.1 Clostridia bacterium | reverse complement strand
TCAAACAATCCTATGACAACAAAGCAGTGGATTTTCACAAATTTACTTTTAGCAATTCCAATTGCAAATATTGTATTGCTTTTTATTTGGGCTTTTAGCAAAAATACTAATATTAACAAGAAAAATTACGCAAAATCTTGCTTGATTTTGATGCCTATTCGATTTTTTATTGGTCTTTTTATAATTTTTGTGATAGTAGTTTTACTATATTCTGTGCCTGACTCGCCTTATTATACTATTTAAAATCACTTCCGATATTTCCTCTAGTTATTCCTTTGTTTAAATTCCCAACTTGTTGTATAATACTTATGCCGAAACACTTCTGTGTCCATGGGGGATAGCCTCCTATGCTGATGATGGTAGGCTTATTAACTGCTATTATTGCAATTGAGGTGATCTCTATGATGACAAATGTTGCTACTTTTGTATCAGGTAGTATGAGTGCTTTAAGTATTTTTGCAACAAGCATTAATACCATCAGCATCTTGGCTACTATCCCCAACTTACATATTTGTTAGAAAAAGCGCTTTTAGCGTTTCCAGAAACTGAGTATCAAAGAAGTATCGTACATCAAGTAAGGAATACACTCAAATATGTACCCTATAACGAAAAAAAGAAATTTGCAACAGACTTAAAAACCATATCCTGTTAAAAAACCAAGTGGTTAAAAAATGGTTACACATAAAAATACCAACAATCTCAATCGCTTGAAACTGTTGGTATTGATTGGTACGCCCTGAGGGACTCGAAACCCCGACGAACAGATTCGAAGTCAGTTTTTTTACTTATGGTAACTTGTAACAATTTGATGTAACTGTTGATATTACTGCATTTTATGAATTGTTGTTTTGATGTCTTATGATGTTTTTTGGGTACTATTTGTAATTTTAGTACCCAATGGGTACCCAATTTTTGCAGCACATATTTGAAACATATTTATTAATAACTCAACTTTCGCAGGACAATAATGAGAGTTTTTCCTTTAGGAACACTGGAAGTAAGTCAATAAAGTAGTCAATAAATTCACTTATCAGCGCCTTTGAAAGCATAAGTTTTTGTTGAAAAGCATTTTTTAGAACATCTATTATTAGCTGGATGGCTTTAAGAAATTGTATATCTTGAAGTTCATCACAGCAGTGATAAAACAATGCGCCAACGGTGCGCCAATCAGTGTTCTTGCGGTTTTCAACCGCTAACATGATGTACCTTGAAAACACAATAGTAGTATGGGCAATCATTGAGTCATATGAGCGACCTCGAAATTCTTTTGCAAGACTAAGGTAAGATTTGCACATTTTGAAGAAAACCTCTATATCCCAACGTTTACCGTAAATCCTTATAATGTCTTTATCATCCAGGGAAATGTGTGGATATCAGGGCAAGCCATTTGCGTGTCCTGTTGCGATCACGGACAAACACAATTTTTGCAAGTATTTCCTAACCGTCACTATCTGTACCAATGCCGACAATAACTGAGGATAAAATCTTAGCTTTCCCGCGTTTCTTTTTAACGGATGCATAAATATCTTTTAAGTTTTTCACTTTACCGTTAAAAGTGTAGTAGACCCTAGGCATAGCCTTCACCATAGCAATAGTATGCAGGTCAAGCTTCAAGATTTTGCGAAGTATTGATGGGTAGGTATACCAGCTATCAAAAAGAATATATTTAGCAGGTATTTTATACTTTATAACCTGCTTAATCAGTTCTAACATGGCATCAGTCATTTTCAAAAGTGCTGAAGTCCTTCTTCTGTAACCATTTGACCTTTTATCTATGGACTCATCAGCAGAGCAAAGCCTGTTGTTCTTGTTAGCAGAGCTTAGTAATGTGAAGTTTAACGGTATAAAGGTATTGCCGTCAGACCACCCTAGCGTTAGCATGCGAAAGCCCTTTTTATATTTGCCATTGTCAGCATGATCCTTAACTCTTGCCAATAATTCTACAGATTTACTTCTTTCCCTGCTGTAGAATGAATCATCAACAATAAGCACATTTTTTCTATCATCAGAAGTTAGACAATGCAAGTGTCGCTTTATAACTGTTTGAGACAAGGGATAAAGGAATCGTAACCAGTTAAAGCTTGTAGAGTTAAGAAAGCGGTAAACGACATCCTTTCCAAAAGGATTTTCTGTAGTCCTGCTTTGTAAATATCTATAAAAATTTTTTGCTGAGAATACTAATGTAAACAGGAATTTTAGCACTGCAAGAGGAGGAATCCCTTTATCCTTATAGAAATTGCATTGCTTTAAAATATCTCCTACTTTAAAGGTTTTGAAAAAATTATCTACGGTTGTCGATAATTGCTTTTGTTCTTGGTCTTTTTGTGATATCATAGTAGTGCAAGAATCTCCTTTTATGTTTTATTTTAGGGTTTAGTCACTTCTATTATATCATAAAAGTGATGATTCTTGCATTTTTTATTGCCCCAAACTATTGATTTTTCAAGGTTCACTTCACATTTTTAATGTGCGAAAGTTGAGTTATTAATATATTGTCATTTATCAATTTGTCAAATGCTACTTCTTTCTCAACGCTTGACTTCTTTGCGCGCGTATCGTGTCCGCAAATTGTCTTTAGTCTGGTAATTCAATAGTGTCTGCCTACTATTAAATCCTAACACAACATCCCCCACATGGTCTTTATTATTTGTGTTTAGAACAGTTATCACCGACTTGTGTTTATAAAAGAAAAACCTTATGACTTTATGCTACAATCAAACTTTAGTGTAGTTTTTTTGAATTAACTTTTCGTGTTTGCGACATTCCATCCACTTAGCTAGCTCCTAACTTATTGACTGGAATGTGTAGAGGGCGATGCCCCAAAAGGAATTCCCTACCCAGAACGAATGCAAACATATTGTTATATGCTGTATTTTCCTTTGGCTACAAAGGAATACCCATGCATCATTATCTATGCACTCATAGAATAAGATATTAATATTCCAGTGATGTAAAATCAAATTCAAATCTATGCTGGCTTCTATTTCTAGAACAAATAAAATAATACTTATCTTCTTTCTCATTATATAAAAGTCTAAGTTTTCCACCACATTTGGGCTTAGAGCAAGTACTATTTATCTTTATTTTGGATATGTATCCATCATTAAATAACCCAATATTAAAGCCAAATATGTAATTAGGGAAAAAAGTAATTATCTTTTTTCTCTTTAATTCCCCTAAAAAGATTACTAATGTAAATCCAATAATTGTAGCAAAACTCATTATGTTTAATAACATGTTATCTTTTGGAATTTGTCCAACACCAACACTTTGTACTATAGTTATAATACTAGATATTAATCCTAATAATCCTCCAATTGATAGGATTCCACCGGTTATTGATAAGAATTTACGGTTAATTTTCAACTTCCCTTTTACCACTTCATATTCAATTTCATCTCGTTTATTAGTTGGGTTATTTATAATTTGTGTCCCAATTACGATATTCCCTCTATTCTCTTCATTTAAATTCATATCTCCTTCAAGTACACTAATATTATTGTTATTACCTTTAATATCTCTCATATTTTTTTCTACCTCTTTTCTTCTGTAGTTGTATATTACTTATGCGTGAAATAACAGTTTAAATGACAAGCAATATTCCCACTCCATTGATTCCCCTCAATAATACCCCTAGGCAAATATAAGGCAAAATATTGCATAGTCAAGGTAGAATAGCCAGTTACCCGACTACCCCTTCATAAATCCCGCCGTGCGATATTACCACAACGGGTTTTTCAATAAGTCTCGCTTCCACATCAAGCTATTATTGCATTTGTCGTTTTGCCTGTTTTGCTATTTCCCCTAGTGAAGTTTGCATGTATTCTCCACCTCCAGTACGGTACGAGTTTCCTTTAAGGGATACGACTTACTACCAGCCCCTTCCCGGATCGTTTTCTCTTTGTTGTCTTTTCTTTGTGAATGACTTTCCCGTCCTCTGAGTACTATGAACTGGTCCAAATCTCCATCCTTCATCGGTACTCCTACTTTTCGTTTGGCTATACCTACCTGTCTTGCAGGAAAAGATGGGATACTCCCAAGTTCTTATACGATTCTCTTTCGACATGCTACACTCTCTGACCCCTGTGGAATCTACGAGGACTCACCATAGCGTCCTTTTCATGTTGTCTTCCGTTACGTTAACAACATAGTCTTCTACTTATTCACACGTTTAACGAGACTGAATCGTCTCAGGAAGCGTGGTCTTCCCTACGGCCTATCGAATTCGCTGTCTACGCTTCGCATTATATGTTTACTAGTGGATGGCTAACCCTAACCAGATAGAGACTTTCACTCTATCAGAACCACCAAGCTTTGCTTGGCGCACTAACGTTCCACGTATTTACGATGCAACAATCCTACCGCTTTCTTGTTGTGTTGGAAATACTCTGTTAGATGATCGTGTATCGAACTGCAAACTTTATTGTATTCTTTCACCATTTTGATAAAGATATATCTCAGGTTGAACAAACCTATCTTGATTAACGAAAAATTTTATAAATACTCCATATTTGTATTGTAAACCTTCATCATAATTAGGATTTGTATATGATTTCAGCTTTATATCATCAAACTCTTCGCTGATACAACTTGATGATTTTTTTATTTCAACAACTAATAAATTATGATCATTTCGTCCTCTTCTGTGTATAACAATGTCAGGATGAACTATTTTTTCAATCATAATATCCTCTTCATACTGTTGCCTTGATATTCCATTATTAGGGAATAATTCTCTCCATTTTGAATGAATCATCTCAATTTTCTTCAAACCACTATTATGTTCAATATTCTTGTTGTACTCGCAATCAACATCATATGAGTGCCCAAATGTATTTTCTAAGTATATTGCTAATCTATGAGCTATACTTCTTTCACAAACATCATATTTCAACAAATAATTATCGTTTACTCTTAGGGTATTTATCGCAATATCTAATCTTCTTTTTATTTGATTTATATTCATAATGTCTCCATTCATACATGTCATATAACATTTCGGATTAGTGACATTTCTCAACCTTAGAAGAAGGCGCTCATGCCCTGCTAAGGCTAATGTGCCAACTGTCACAACTAGTTGGGTTTAGGAATGTATGAGGACAATGCCCCAGAGGCTTTGAGCCTCGCCCGAATGAACGTTAATGTATTGTTAGATGATGTTCCACCCGTGTCTTTTTTCATATATTTAGATGCCAAAGAATAATACCTACAATTAAGCCTCCAATAATAGTTACTAATAAAGGGATAATAAACTTACTTAGCATTGATTCTTTTTTTATTCTATCTGAATTTTTTATATCCTCCACGGATAATTCCAGTGCGCTTTAATCCATTATTCTATATTTCTAGTTCTTACTTTTACAATATAAAATTATTATCTATTTAAATATTCTCCTATTCTACTCGTACAGTTGCCACCCGTTTTTATCCATGAAAAATATAGCCTATTCGGATGTCTTATCAACCTGTTCTAAAGATTTTAATACAAATGTCTCAATTCCACTTTGTATATAATCATAAACACCTTCCGGTAAGTCTTCTTGCATATGCCTAACTGCGTCAAGAATACCTCTATATAAATAATCTAAGTTTATAACTTCAAATTTTATTTCTTTACCATGATTTGATGATAAAGAAAAGTCTAATTGTGCTATTGTTAGTAAGCCCATAATATAAGACTGTTTATTACCCTTTTCTTTCATATATTGAAGTTGCCTAAGGTAATCTCCTTTATATTTTCTCCGTGCTTCAAATAATAATTTTTGAAAACTCTCGTTATCATCATGTCTTACGGGTTTCTTTTTTCTTTTCCAAAACATAAAAATATCTCCTCTCATGTAGTGTCATCGTATATAATATTCTACATGAAAGAAGAATATCCTTTATTCAGATTAAATATAAAAGTATGTATAGGTAAAAAACCTCTAAATCCATTGATATAACTGATTTACACACATTTTTCTTTATGGTATAATGCTATTAAAAAGAACACTAAGGAGACTGAAAAATGAACATGGTTTTTAAGATTTTAATCTCTTTAGCTGTTATATGGTTTGTATTAGTACTGTTTCCGGTACCTGTATACTGATAATATAATAGCGAAATCTAAAAGCTAATAAAGCTTTTAGATTCCGCTATTAAAACTAAATATATAAATACAAAACAAAAAGCGCTCCGGAATTATCACTCAGACTCTTTACCATAATAAACTACTGTGTTTTGACAACAATCAATAGGTTTTTTCAACTTCGGTTCTTGAGGTAACAAATTACTGGTATCTTGCCCCTGTATCCACTTTGATAAATATCTCTCTTTTTTATGATGCATCTGTATCTTTGTTGCCTGCGGTTCTATGTATTCTAGTAGTCCCATAAGCTTTCTTGACTCATCATCATTTCTTAATCTGTCTGCTTCCTGCTTTGTTCGTTCAAGTTCTTTCTGCAGCCCATCAATCTTCAGTTGAATACTATCAGCTAGGTTTCGCTTTTCGTTAATAGCTTTATATCTTTCCCCCCTGGTCCGTTGCGCTATCTTTCTAATCTTCTCTAGATCATCGGCCATCTGAGGTAAATCATACAAAGATTCCCTGTATACAGAAAGCATATCCTATACTTCAATAACTTCTGCTCTAAGCTCTTTTATCTCCTTATGAATCTTACTGCATGATGCAGAGTCTTCTGACAACTCAGCATTGATAAGTTCTTTAGTAAGTTTCTGAACCTTGTAAAAAATTTTGGATTCATGTGCTTCAAGCTCCTGGACCCTACTCTCGATCTTTATAGATCTGACATTTAACTTTTAGTTAAATTTTTCAATTTCTTGCTGTAACGTACTTTTGAATATTATTATCTCCTCCTCATTCGCAGTATCAACTATTACCTGTGGTTCTCGATTAAACCTTGCTGATCCTGCTAGCATTTCGTTGATACCCATTTCCTCATCAACCGGTATATTTCTGAATTTCATCAGATTAACCATTTCATTTTAACGCTCTGGATTATCCTTAAAATCTTTAAGCTTCATACTCCATACCCTACTTTTCATGATTATTTTTAAATCGAATTTCGCTTTTATAAATTAGAGAAGGAATTGTAGCGGCTTGCTACTCTATTTGAAGAAGAGGTCATAACCGGTAAGTATTTGGATGGTGAGAAAATAACGTTTGAAGCATTTGCGAAAAAATGGCTTTTAGAATATGCTGAGAAATCATTACAGCCAAAAACACTATATGAGTATAAAAGAATATAAATATACGTATAATTCCCACAATAGATCATTTAAAGCTTTCAAAGATACAACCTCATCACCTGCTGGAAATGTACAATATGTTAGATGGAATGTGATTGACAGTAAACCGGCTGAAAGAGTAAAACCGCCATCTAGGGAGCGCATCAAAGAAGTAAAATATTTAGATGAAGATCAAACCGGGTTATTTTTAGCAGCATTGAGCAATGAATCACTAAAATATAAACTCGTGTGTTACCTTGGATTATTTGCAGGAATGAGAAGAAGCGAAATACTGGGGTTATAATGGGAAGATATAGACTTTGAAGACATGACATTATCAATCAAAAAAGTATCTTCATACGTACCATGTAAAGGAACATTTATCAAAAATATGCCCAAGAATAAAAGCTCCGCTCGTATAATCTCCTTGCCCTCTTTTGTCATAAATGAGCTAAAAAGCTATAAAACAATGCAAAAAGAGGAAAAGCTTAAGCTTGGTGATCAATGGGTTAATGCCGGACTCTTGTTCACGCAATGGAATGGCGCTGCAATGTGTCCTGAGACAGTTACAACATGGATTAAGAAGTTTATAAATGCCTATAATTCAAAGATTAAAAACGATAAGAATATATCAAAAAAACAGAAAGAAACATTGTTTTTACCTAATATAACACTCCATTCCCTAAGGCATACATCTGCCACATTGTCTATATGGCAGGTGATGATATTAAAACTATTTCAGCGCGATTAGGACATGCTCAGACAAGTAACACACTGAGTATATACTCTCATTTTATTAAATCAGCGAACAAGCAGATCGTAGATAAGTTTGATAGCTTTATCAATTCAAAACTTAATAAAAACACTGGAACATAATAAGGACAAAGTAATATTTTTGTCCTTTACTTTTTGCAGTGATTATTTTGGTGTTCTTTGGTTATATAGTACCCAATTTGTTTTTATGTATGCCGTTGTAAATATATAACAAAAGCCGCTATCCATTTAAGGAAGCGGCTTCCACTTGGTACGCCCTGAGGGACTCGAACCCCCGACGAACAGATTCGAAGTCTGCCACTCTATCCAACTGAGCTAAGGGCGCATATAAAATATAAATCAAAAACTTTTGCTGAAATACCGTAACAGGATCTATTAAGGGTTAATAAATCCCGCCTAGGTATTATAACAAATTCCGACCTTTTTGTAAAGGGTCATTTCGTTTTTTCGCACGGCAAAAGCATGAATACATATCCTTCCAAAATCCTTTTACAAAGATTTTTTAAAAATGCCATTTCAGCATTTATTGATGTGATATGCCATATTTTCCGGATATGTTCCCCGGTATTTTAGGAAAAGGGATAAGACGCGTCCGGGGCATCGATTAATTCCGCAAAAAAAGACAGCACTCCCTCAACCAAGCATTCCTTTATGGAGATCCCTAGTATATGGATCATGCGTTTTTTAAGTTTTATTAATCTTATCAAAAGCTAGGGGCAGGGTCTTTGCGCCCACGACAAACTGCTTTCATCAGCTTTGGGACGCAAACACCTTGCACCTACCTTTTGACATTACTACAGGGTTGTATCAAGGTTTATTGACAATATATAATCAAGGTAATCTGTATCTAATAATGCAATAAACCTTCTTCTTTTCAAACTTTTCTTAGGTTTCTTTTTTGTATCTTTTTTTAGCATATTAAGTGTAAGCCTTCCAAGTAAGGCCATATTTCGAGGCGCATTCCCCTTTCGGGTCCTGTTTGCATCTTCTCTAAAGGTAACGTCCAAGCTCCAATGGGTACTTTCAATTCCCCAGTGAAGTCTAATACCTTTCGCTAACTCTTCAACGGTTTTTACACTTGCAAGGTAGAATGCACGCTCCTCAGTCTTATTACCATCAATCTCACATTTACGAATAACCATACCAATACCCCCAAGCTTTGTCCATTCATCTTTAGCATCCATCCAGTTAGTATCGGTACTCAGGTAATATAATCTCTCTTCTATGCGTCCGTGACCTTTTTCCATTGTACGATAGTGCTGTATCTTCTCTTCCTTAAATTCATTCGTTTCCGCATCCTCAAAGTACTCTTTCACTTCTGAATACAAAAGTGGATGATTTTCCTTAAGCCCTAATACATAATCTGCTTTCTTCTCTTTTACTATTTTCTTTGCAATATCTTTTTGACACCCCATCGTGTCGGTCGTTATGATACTGCCTTTAACAAACAGAAGATCCAAAAGTTCTGGTATTGCAGTAATTTCATTGCTCTTATCATCAGTTTTTACCTATCCTAAAACAAGTTTATTACCACTGCACCATGCACTGACGATATGAACCGCACGTTTTCCTGCTTTCTCATTTGCTGTCCCACACATAGTTTTACCGTCAATTGCAACTATATCCCCTTTACAACTCTTTGTAACATCCTGCATCCATTGGGCAAAACATTTTTCAAATTGCTTTGGATCAATTACATCTAATACTCGCTCAATTGTATACCACGATGGAATTCCCTCGGGCAATTCAAGATACTGTCTTAGCCAATCTTCACGACCTATTGCCCAATCCTCCATGTCCTCCCATTCGTCACATCCGCATATTGTTGCTGCTATCGCGATAAACAAAACATCTAACAATTTATGTTGCACTTTCCCATCTTGTCTTTGAGTTCTAATAATTGCTTCCGGATCTTTCTTTTTTGCACAAATTCGTATCGGCACTTTATCGCCATTAACATTAGTTGCAAAAGCGCGCATATCGACATACTCTCTGTTTCCAGAACTCTGAATAGTTTTT
>JAKSCF010000270.1 GCA_022360735.1 Clostridia bacterium | reverse complement strand
TCCATATTGCATATCAAAATGACTACATGGTTTTTCAGTAAAAGGTATATCCAAGATGAAGATACCACAGGGCTTATTATGGAGCTTCCGCCCTATCACAAACCCAACTGGAAAACAATATTTTCTTATACATGGAATAAAATGAAGCATGTATTTAAAAAAGCATTAGCCGTTATTACATTGGTTGCTGTAGTGGTTTGGATATTATCTTATTCGTCAAACGGCGTTTTAGAAGACAGTGTCATTTATTCCGTTGGAAAGTTCCTGGAGCCGGTTGGTAGAATTGCAGGATTAGATTGGAAGTTAATAATAGCTTTTATATTTTCAATGATGGGTAAAGAAGCGGCTCTAGGTGTAATAGCAATGCTGTTCGGTGTAGGCTCAGGAGTTAATAGTGTTTCCGGTATGATGGTATCAGGTGCTTTACAATATGACGTTGCAAGCTTGTCTACAGCAATTAAATCATCTATTTCCCCGGCATCAGCCTTGGCATTTGTATATGCATTTTATTTTAACGTAAAATGCATGGCCGCTATGGCTTCAGTTAAAGCCGAAACTCATTCGGTAAAGTGGACGATAAGAATAACCCTCTATTATGTTATAACGGCACTTATTATTGGTGCGATTGCATATAGAATTGGATTATTAATTTTTTAGAAACATATTATTATAATTACAAAAAATAAATTATAATAATAAGAAAACATTGACATTTTTTTAAGCATAAAGTAAGATGAATTTAGAAGAAAATGGATATATAATTTAATAAGAAACTGTTTAGGTGTTTTAATTCAATCATTAAAACTTAAAAGGGAATTGGGTGAAAATCCCAAGCGGTCCGGCCACTGTAAATGAGGAGTCACTCTTTAATATGCCACTGTTCAATGCTGAATGGGAAGGTAAAGAGGAGCTATGATCCATAAGTCAGGAGACCTGCCTAGATAGATTGCTTTATACCTTCCGATGAAAGGGAACAAGTGGATTTCGTGATTTATGATTGTGTCCATCTAAAGGACATACATATGATTAAGAATTGGCTCTATCTTTCATTGAAAGGTAGGGCTTTTGTTATTTTACAAAAACTCAATACAAATACAAACAAGTCGTGACTGACCAGAAAACTGGAGGTACTGCTAAATTTTTTAGCGGTACCTTTTTGTTTACTATATGAAATTTTTTCAAAAGGGGAAGGAGGGAAATAGCAATTTAATTATTAGTTATTACCTTAAATAACAATCATTGTAAAAGAAAAGGAGAAAACAAATGAAAAAAACATTAAGTTTTTTATTGATTACAATTTTGATGATGTCCGTTTTTGGACTAACTGCTTTTGCAGATGACGGATGCACAACCTATCCGTATATTACTTTGGCAGACAGTGCTGATTTTACTATCGTTACTCAGGGCTTGGCCAACTATAAGACGGTCAAGGTTCAGGGATTAAATGCTTCTTGGACAAAAGTGGATTTTACAGCAACTGAAAAGGATTACATTACATGGACCACATCCAATGGTTCAAATGTAAGATTTCTTGATGGATTCAATCTTAAGACGTCATTGTCGGGAACAGATACAGCAACAATAGTGGTTTTTGCGACAGCTACAGCAGATGCTACAGTAACCATAACCTATGACACACCAGACGATGACCCTGTATCAGTGACCAGTTATATTTATGCAGAAGGGACCTCTACCACTTCTTCGGTATCTAATATAGATGTTGTAGTAGATGCATCAGGTGCGGCTAATGATTTTACATCCCCCGGTTTAAATGTACCGTTATTTAACTTATTAGATGAAGGCATCGTTACGGATGATGACGATGTACTGCACCAAGCACCAAGCGCTCTCCATGCTTTATTGTATGCGTTAGAGATTTACCACAGTACAGAAACAACTTCTACAAATATCAATAATTTTGACTGGAACTGGGTAAAAGCTAATGTAGTTATTGAAAGTGAAGGTAGTTTTGTAAAAAAAATTGAAAGTG
>JAKSCF010000271.1 GCA_022360735.1 Clostridia bacterium | reverse complement strand
TAAAATAAAAAATTAGGTATAATAGCATTTGTCCGTCGGGGCGTAGCGCAGTTTGGTAGCGCACATGGTTTGGGACCATGGGGTCGGGGGTTCGAATCCCTTCGCCCCGACCATTGAGTGGCCCGTTCAAATTAAGGAGCTGTAGTGGAGCCGGTTACCATGCCGGCCTGTCAAGCCGGAGGTCGCGGGTTCAAGTCCCGTCAGCTCCGCCATAATTTTGCCGAGGTAGCTCAATTGGTAGAGCAGCTGACTTGTAATCAGCAGGTTGCGGGTTCGAGTCCCATCGTCGGCTCCATTCTAAATGTCTGATACCACTGGATTTAGCCCAGTGGTATCAAGCATTTATGGACAATTTAAAGCCTCCATTGTTGAATGGTGGGCAATATTTTTCAACTTTATTATGAATGACTATCCATTGTTTAAATAATAGTTGTAATTTTATAATATAGTCAATAAAACTTTATTAAGACAATGGAGGTAATTTTTTTGAAAAGATTAGAAATTGGCAATACAATTTTACGACTAAGGAAAAAGAATAACATTACGCAAGAAAGACTTGCAAACATGATTGGTGTGTCTACAGGAGCAGTTAGCAAATGGGAAACAGGGAAATCAACTCCTGACATTACATTATTATCACCCTTAGCACGAGCATTAAATACGTCGACAGATATTTTATTATCTTTTAAAGAACAACTTTCTGAAAAAGATGTAAATGAAATTAAAAAAGATTTAAGAAAGATTTTTTTACAGTTAGGATATAGTGAAGGCCAAAAAAAATGCAATGACTATCTAAAAGAGTATCCCACTTGCGTGTACTTGAAATTTGTAATTGCAGGTTTAATTAAAGTGTATGGTATTATGACAGAAGATATAAACTCAAATGATATTATAGAGAGTAGAAAATATGCTTTATCATTATATCAAGATGTTGTTGATAGTTATAATTCTAAATATACTCATATCTCTTTGTTTCTTATGGCAAGTATAAATATAGAGTTGAAAAATTATGCTAAAGGTGAACAAATACTTAAACAATTAGCTGAAACATACGTTGATCCCATGTCTTTATACTCAACAGTTTTAATAAGTCAAAATAAGATTAAAGAAGCAGAAAAATCTAGTCAAAATATGCTTTTATATTATTTAAACCAGAGTATGACTATGTTGATGACACTGGCAAATATTTCTAAAGAAAATAAGGACTATGATAAATGTGAGTTTTATTTAAAATCCGTAAAGTTATTAGAAAAAACCTTTGAGTTAGGTATGCATTCATCAGCCTATGCCTATTGTAAATTGCATATAGAAAAGCAAGACTATGCTCTCGCTGGAAAATGGTTCAAGGTATATGTAGAAGGTTTATTGACTACAAAATATAATTACCATGAGAATAAATTTTTCAATAGTACCGAGCTTGAAGTCAATGAAGATGGACAAAAGTTAGTTAGGAAAAAAGTAATTAAAGAACTTATCAATGACACTGATTTTAAGATTTTAGCCGAGATGCCGGAGTATACAGAGGCCATCAAAAAATTAAAGAAAGCTCTCAATTAAGATCAGTTGCTAAACCAGACAGCCTTCTGGTAAGTGAAGGTTGTCTGGGCGTGTTTTATTATATTTTACATACTCAACTCTTCTCCCTGGTTCTAATTGAATAATCTCAAAAAAAGTGTACAGAATATTAAAGGGCAACTTTCTTTCATTATTATTGGGGCATAGCCAAGCGGTAAGGCACACGGCTTTGGACCGTGCACTCGAAGGTTCGAATCCTTCTGCCCCAGCCAAAATAAATTTATAAGTCCGTTGAAACAAGGTTCTTAGTTCCTTTGTGTTGGTAGCATTGCAGCAGAAAAGTATATTAGATAGGCAAAATTGGGAATGAGCTAGTAAAAAATAGTGCAGCTATCATCAGCGACCAAGGTCAAAGCTTCCTTCATTTAAATTCTATTATGTTATCGTTGGTACCATTCAGAAAATTTAATTTATTTTCAAACTTGTTTTTCAATACGTATAGTTTTGCAACTTCCGCTTTGTTTTGATTAAGTGCTTTATAAATAACATTATCTTGATATAAATTGTTTTTTTTAATGATGAATTCTAAGTTTAGTATTAAGTCGTTCAGCCTGCTGATGGTAATCTCAATTATACTTATAATTTTGCTAATATCTTTAGTAGTCAACTCAACATCATGAATCCCATTGATCATCGTCTTGATTTACCTCCTCACTTATAAAACTATTTCTAAATATTCTTCTTTATTCTCCCTAGTTTTTCTTTTGATGCGCGCTAAAGCATTATCTACAGATTTTGTATGGCAACCAACACTCAAAGCTATTTCTCTATAAGATTTTCCCATAAGATATTCTTTCAATATTTTTTTTTCTAAATCTGTTAGCAGTTTTAAGTACTCATTCAGCATTTCTTTTTTTGTGTTATATTTCTCTTCCTCAATAACTAAATCTTCGGGATTTGCACTATTGTAGTCAGGAATGATATCTT
>JAKSCF010000290.1 GCA_022360735.1 Clostridia bacterium | reverse complement strand
TTATAGCAATCTTTATAAGCACAAAACAGCTGATTCTCTAATACTTGTAAATAACGTTACAGCTATTATTCCCGCTGCTCCTAATGCTACTAATGTTTTCATTTTTTTGTCTCCTTATTAATTCTTTTCTTCTACCGTCCTTTTCTAAAACTATAATACAATTTCGATGTGTCAATACTGTGTCAATTTGAGGATTTTTACTTTTTTCTTCAAGTTATTCAGATGATATCTCGTATTTTCTAAATAAAACTTACTTAAGCAAAATAAGGACTGATTATATAAAAATATATTTCAGTCCTTATTATATTTACATGTATTTAAATCTTGGGTTTATATAATCCTAATCTGCATTTATTAGTACAGACTGACTTTCGCCTTCCCAATCAATGTTAAGCGCTTCGGCATAATCTGTGACTGTTGTGATATTTATGCTGTCTTGAATCTCATCCCAAGTTATGTCAAATTTCTGAGTTGATTCGCTCACAGCTTTGGCTATATCTCTTAATTCAAGGTAATTGTTACCATTGATATGATAGACTTCAAAATCTTGTTCGGTTTCATTAACCATCGCATTAGACTCTATAGCTTGCGCCGGTACACTATTGGTCAATTCGGCTGCATCCATATATGTACCTTTCTTAATTGTAATACCACCCTCTCCAGTCCCCTCTAAAAGCAATGCCATTGACTCCGGCATTTCCTCTGCTGCTTGAGTCCTAACTGCTGGTATAGCCTTCATTGTCAGCTCGCTTGATTGCGGCTTTGTTTGTGCACTTGCGATTCCTGTAAGGGACGCTGCAGTCATTATCCCTACTAATCCGATTGTTACTATTTTTTTCATCTCTCTTGTCTCCTTTTTGATTTTTTTAGATTGGCGTTATTGCCTTTCCAAAACCATAGTACAACCAGAGTATGTCAACGATATGTCAGTCTTAAGATTATTTAGTGCTTTTATTTGTAAAAGACATTTCGGGACTGTCCCTTGTATTTTATTTTATTTCCAGTATTGCTTCAATCTCAACAGGTGTTCCGAAAGGCAGTTCGTTTGCTGAAAGCGCAGTCCTTGCATGCTTCCCTGCTTCTCCGAACAATTGTTCCAGCAACAGTGATGCTCCGTCAATGACTGTAGGCTGTTCCAAAAAACCATCAGCAGATCGTACATATCCATTGATCTTGATGAATTGCTTTATTTTATCTAAATCTCCTAGATAGCCTTTCACAGCGCCCAATGTGTTTAACATGGCTTGCCTGGCTGCTATCTGTCCTTGTTCTATGGTCAGCTCCTGGCCCAGCTTCCCCTCAACGACATATTTTCCGTCTTTTTTACAGGATTGGCCTGAGACAAAAAGTAACTTGCCTACCTGCCTCACAGGTACGTATACTGCACGGGGTTTTCTGGGTTCCGGTAGATGCAGTCCCATTTCTTCTATTTTGGCTTCTATTAACATTTATATCTCCTCCTCTCTACAACAATTTAACGATGCTGTTTTTGCTCTGGTGATCTATTCAAGATTTGAACAGCTTTTTACTACATTAACCACTTCCTCTACCGTGGCGGCTTTGAAGAGACGATTTAAGCTGGTATTATCGGAAAGGAGTTTCATCAATTCAGAAAGCGTTTTTAAATGGGTATGATGATCCACTGCGCCAAGTCCGATAAAAAGCCTCACCGGCTCATCGTCATCAAAGACAACAGGCTCCTTAAGCGTTATCAAACTCATACAAGTCTTTTTTACCCCGTCTTCCGGACGGGCATGAGGCATAGCGACCCCTGACGCTATGACAATATAGGGGCCCAGCTCTTTCACGCTTTTTATCATAGCATCTACATAGCGCTTCTCCACAAAGCCATTTTCTACCAGCATCTCACCCCCTATTCGTATGGCGTCTTCCCAATTCTTTGCATCAACATTCACCTTAATGGTTTTCTCCGTCAATAAGTCTTTTAACACGGGCTGTGTATCTCCTTTCAAGTAAGCATGAGCTTTAAGTTTAAAACTTCTGATAAACTTTGGTTAATATAGTCCGATTTCTTATCATGCCGTTTCAGCATAAGTATATGTCAGGCTCCTCTATTCTGAAAAGCTCAATTTGCATCCAATTCATTGTGGCAAATTTATAGCTCTTTATTCACTCAATCGGCATCTTTATTTTGCTTTTTTCTCTCAGAGACCGATAACAGGCATCCACTGCTTGAAGCGCCATTTCCCCGTCATAGGCAGTTGCCTTGGGTGATTTTCCCTTCCTCACACACTCATAAAAATGCTTCGCTGCTTCTATAAAAGCATCGCGATACACGTCTTTCCAAGACTTCACAGTACCCCGGCTTTCTCCCCCGGCTTTTGTATACTTGACCATGCAATCATCATGAATATTTCCGATTTGAATACAGCCCTTTGTTCCTAATATTTCTATCTTGGAATCATATCCATACTGTACGGAAAAAGCCCCGTCCATCAGCCCTTGCACATTATTATAAAATTCAGCCAAAACCGCTACGGTGTCGTAATAATCCGGAAATTTTTCCCGTACATCAGGAGAGCGGTAATTACCGGCAATCGCATACACCGACTGAAATTCCGCTCCGGCAAACCAGCGCATGGCATCAATATCATGACAGCTGAGCTCTGAAAGCAACCCATTACTGATAGAAACATCATACTGCCATGGCTTGGGAAATCCTGGTGTTCTTGAAGAAGCTTTTACCATCACCACTTCACCGATCTCACCGCTATGGATCACCTCTTTGGCTAATCTATGGCTTTTATCAAATCTTTTTACAAAGGCTAAAAGGAATATAACGTTGTGTTCCGCTACTGCTTGCCGCATTTTTTCACATTGAGCCCCATCCATTGCCATGGGTTTTTCACAAAAAATATGCTTTTTCCGCTGTGCTGCCTCTATGACGATATCACAATGAGAAGCCACCGGAGTGGCTACTACTACGGCATCAAGTTCATCTCTTTTGAGCATTTCCCTATAATCCAAATAATATCTTTGAATGCCAAATTCTTTACATGCAGCCTGACAGGACTCTGCCGCTATATCACAAAAGGATACGACTTTAGCGTACGGAACAAATTCTCTGAAATTCCTTGCATGGATCATTCCCATTCGACCCGTGCCGATTATACCTATCCTTAAAGTTTCCAATCAGTAACCTCCTTCAGGTTTTCAACTATTATAACTTCTCATCAGAGCAAAAATTTTATCCTGGTTCCGTATTGCTGCAGATACTCTCTGTTGTATTCCCTGCCTCCCGGTATATTGATGCTTCGCCAGACAGGTATCTCTTTCCCATCGGAGCTCAATGCCTCCGCAGCTTTGATCATGAGAACATGGAG
>JAKSCF010000327.1 GCA_022360735.1 Clostridia bacterium | reverse complement strand
TTCAAAAGAAGTTTATTAGCACTTAGATATAATGCCCTAATCAATAAGAAGATTCTATGCATAGGAGACGATGATCTTGTGAGTGTATCTTTAGGACTATTACTAAAAAAGCTTTATCAGGGTAATGACAAAAGTAAATCAGAAATACATGTTGTAGATATAGATGATAGATTTCTTAACTATATTAGTGAAATATCAAATAATCTTAATCTGCCCATTAAATGCCATAAGATGAACCTGAGAGAGAGTATGAACAAGGAACTTATTGGTAAGTTCGACTGTTTTTACACAGATCCGCCATATACCTTAAATGGTATGCGTTTGTTTTTATCAAGGGGCATCGCCGGACTTATGAGAAGAAAAGGACTTCCAATATTCTTCTCCTTCTCTCATAAACCTTATGATTACTCTTATAAAATCATGGGGAAGCTTTTCGAAATGGGAGTGAGTATTCATCGTATAATACCCAAATTTAATGTATATGAAGGTGCAAGTATTATAGGAAATATAGGACAAATGATCATTTTGTATACGACTTCCTATACGAAAATGGATATTAAGGAAGACGAGAATGATGAAGGAAGTTTATATACAAGAGAAGTTAAGAAAACAGGTGAACAACTAGAGTTACCAACACAAAAGAATATTATGATGACGGGTACGAATTAATTAGAATGGGCTAGAAGGAGTGTATTATTATTCAAAAGAAAATTAAACTGCATGGTTTTAATAACTTAACAAAAACACTAAGTATCAATATCTACAAATATTACTATATGGGTGCTATGAGAAATCATAATGATTTCATAAATAAGATTAATAAAGAGTTCAGTTCCTATATGTTGATGGATATTTTAAAACATATTGCAAAGCAGATTAATGCAGAAATATTAAGTATAGCGCATCAAGATTATGAGCCTCAAGGGGCTAGTGTGACGATGATGATAGCTGATGATGTGGAAAAAAGCGAGCTGAGGAATTGTAATGACAGCATTGTTGGACACCTGGATAAGAGTCATATAACGAGTCATACCTATCCGGAAAATCATCCCAACTCAAAAATTGCTTCAATTCGCTTTGACATTGAAGTATCCACATGTGGCAATATAACACCGTTAAAAGCACTTAATTATATCCTTAAAGTGTTTGACCCTAACCTAATAATTGCGGATTATAGGATTAGAGGGTTTACCAGAGATATAAAAGGAGACATGCATTTTATGGATCATTCAATGGATTCTATAACAGATCATATTTTAATTAACTATAAGGATAAATATGAAACCATCGATATCAATAATGAGAATGAAAGAAATTATCATACAAAAATGTACAATAAAGAGATTGATATCGATCATTGTATAATAGGACAATTACCAAAAGAAAGCAATGTTGATAAAGTATCAAAAAAACTGCTTAATGATATGATGAAAGTAGTAGCAGGCAATGGTTGAAGGAAAAAGTCTAAAACTATAAGTAAACACCGAGAAAAAGACAACTCCATTTTCTCGGTGTTTATTAATGAATTATGCAAATTAACTGGGTTATTACAACGTAAAACCACCTTCAGTAGACAATATATAACTTCGACCAAATTATGATTGCTTTTTAATACAACAAGATAGGATAAGGGATTAGGCTTTTATAGTTTTATTATGCTAGGCTCATATAAAAAGTAAAAAAGAGACAAATATTATGTCTCTTAGCAGATGAAATATTACAAGTAAGCAATGATGTCAATTTATCATTTTACTTGTGCAAGTAACCTCTTACTTATAATCCTTAAGAGTGCCCCAGTACTCAAACCGGTTATAGTTGGGGATTATTGAGTCAAAATATATCCAAATCTGTGCGTTATCCAAATCAGGATGTTCAACAAAAAAACCATTATCACCATATCTGATAGCTTCAAGCGCTAATGGCAATTCACGCCTGAAAATAGCATTACGTATAGCCGATAAACCTGGTCCAAACTGACCGTCTACATAAACATATACATATAGAAAGGGACAGCCGTTATATGTTCTCCATTCTGCAAGTACTTCATCTCTCATTGGATTTATCTTGTCATAGGCAAACTGCTGACCTATGGTAAGAAAAAGGTCTCCGGTTATATCTGAGTGTGTTAATGTATACTTACGCCCAATTACTGGTTCTGTCATTGTAACACCAGACCTGAATTCAACATATAATTTATCCGGATTCAGTCTTCTCATAATTACCTCCTTATCACAGAATTGCTGCAGCTGTTATCGTGATGCAACAACATATAAAAAGAATACTACTATAACCCTACATGAAAATTCCTTCTTGATATAAACTTACATAATATATTATGCTGAGCAGACAAAAAAAGTTTTTTAGTTTTCTTTACACATAAAAAAATCCTCCATTCTGTATTTAATTTTATATATTAACTACTTTCATGGAAGATTTATTAAATTTATAATATATTTGTTTCAGTACCTTTCCAGTTTACTTATTGTATTCCTCTCTCAATATCTTTTTCATTATCTTACCAGTTGCATTTTTAGGCAGCTCATCCTTTAAATAAACTTTTTTGGGTAATTTGAAACCAGCTAAGTTTTCTCTTAAAAAGTTTTTGAGTCCTTGTACATCAAAAATATGGTTATCTTTCGTAGCGATATATGCTATTGTAACTTCACCTCTTGTTTTATCCGCAACTCCAATAACTGCAGCTTCTACAACACCCTCGTATTGATATATAATTTCTTCGATTTCTCTAGGATAAACATTCATACCACTTACTATTACAACATCTTTTAACCTATCAACAATATATATATATCCTTCATCATCTTCATATGCCATATCTCCGGTGAAAAGCCAGTTATCTACTATAGTTTTTTCAGTAACCTCCGGCAAGTTATAATACCCCTTCATTACGTTTGGGCCATTTACTATCAACTCGCCAATTTCTCCTTTTGGTAATTCCTTGCCCTCAGAATTCACAATTTTTACTGTTACATTTTCAATAGGAACCCCTATTGAACCAGCACGTACGTCATCTAATGGATTTACCGTAACTACTGGCGATGCTTCTGATAACCCATATCCTTCAACAATAGTTATACCGAGTTTTGTTTTGAATTTATCTGTAATTTCTACTGGAATTGATGCTCCCCCTGAAATGAAAAGTCTAACAAATTTAAACAATTCCACTGAACCTAACGTAAGATAGTAATTATACATTGTTGGAACGCCACAAACCACTGTTACCTTTTCACTATTAATGATTCTTAGAGCCTCTTTTGGATTAAAGGTGTCCATAATAACAGTAGTTGCACCACTGTAAAGTGCAGTTAAGACAATAGTTGTCCATGCGAAACAGTGAAACATTGGCAGTGCACATAATATTCTATCAACAGATGTTACTCTAAATGCTTTAATAGTACTTTCTGTATTGCTAATTAAATTCTTATGAGTTAGCATAGCACCCTTTGGATGGCCAGTGGTACCTGAAGTGTATATTATTACTGCGACTTGGTTATCATCCATTTCACTTACGACTAATGACTTTTCAACGTCCATAGACCCTAGTTTTTGTGTATATTCGGATATTACTAATTGTTTAAACTTATCTTCCAGTTCAAGTTTTTGCATAGTAACAATATGTTTCATCCCTGCATCTTTTGCTATGTATTCAATTTCGTTAGGAGTAAGTCCTCCATTTAATGGTACTACAACTGCTCCTATACTTACGATAGCAAAATAAGCATATACAAATTCAGGACTGTTTTTGGAGTACAACCCTACGTTTTCACCCGGTTTTATTCCAACCGTATGATAATAATCTCGAACATCTTTAATATTTCTTTTTAGCTCGCCATAAGTAACTGTCTGACCATTATAACTAAGCGCTACTAAGTCGTCAGAGTAATTTTCCCATATTTGGTGTACTAACATTTTTCTACTCCATTCAAATATAAAGTATAATAACTTATAATTTACTATTTTACACTTTAAGTCTTATATGCACAATTGCTAATTTTAAATTATTATTCCATCGCGTACTAGTATCTGCACAAATTCCTACAAGCAATACGTAATTTTTCCTCAACCCTTTTAATTTCAATATCCAATTTCTCAGAAGTCAATCCATTAAAACCCTCTGAAAAGAAATCCAGGCAATCATAAAACCCTTTCTTATACAGCTCTCCGCCAACCATAGCATAAGTATTTAAAAAAGTATCTTCAATCCTATTTTTAATGAGCTTCTCACCAGAGAGAGAACTTAGGAGTTCATAAAATGATTCTTGATATTTCCCAGTTATGGATTCCTCTAATCGACCTAAATACTCTAAGTGTTCTTCGGTTGTGAAGTAGTATGCCAGTGCTTTTGTTA
>JAKSCF010000719.1 GCA_022360735.1 Clostridia bacterium | reverse complement strand
CAGCAAATGGTGGAGATTGCCAAGTCTCTCATTTATAAAAAGGATATTATTATAATGGATGAGCCTACATCTTCGATATCTGAAAAAGATACAAAAGAATTGTTCAATATAATTAATAATCTAAAAAAACAGGGGGTTTCAATAATTTATATTTCGCATAGACTTCAGGAGCTTTCTCAAATAGCTGACAGAATTACAGTGCTGAGAGATGGTAAAAAGACAGGTACTGTAAATATTAATGATGTAAGTATTGACACCTTAATAAGCATGATGGTAGGAAGGACACTGCAAGATGTCAAAAGGCCGAGATTTGTACAACACGCACAAACTGTGTTGGAAGTAAAAAACATTTCAAGAGGCAAAAAAGTAAGAAATGTTTCCTTTGATTTGAAGAAGGGGGAGATACTTGGGTTTGCCGGATTAGTGGGTTCAGGAAGGACAGAGCTGATGAGAATGCTTTTTGGGGCAGACAGACCTGATAATGGGGAAATAGCAGTAAAGGGTGTAAGGCTGATAAATAATTCTACTGTAAAAGCGGTCAAAAGCGGAATAGCATATCTCAGTGAAGATAGAAAGCTGGAAGGCTTAGTTCTTGGAATGCCGGTTTCCCAGATGTTTGTGTTATCCTAAAAGTACCCCAGTATTTCAATTGAAAAAACCCCCACTCTGGAGTAATATTCCCTTATGTAAATTACAGCATAAGGGGGCTAAGATAGAGGGTGATTACATTGAAACAAAAACAAGAGATAATATTAGCAGCTTACAGGGAGGGGAAATCCCAGCGTGCAATTGCCAGGGAAACTGGCATCGACAGAAAAACTATACGAAAATATATTAAAGAGTATGAGTCAAACAGGCAGGAATTGATTCAGTCTAAAGGAAATGATGTTGAAGAAATTATAGAAAACATTGTGGAAAAACCTAAATACAATACTCAAAACAGGAAAAAAATTAAACTTACAGAGGAAGTGAGAGAAAGAATAATATTTTATCTGGATGAAAATGAAAAACGTAAAAAGAAAGGACAATATAAGCAGTTAAGAAAGAGAATAGATATCCATGAAGCTTTAGTGGAAGAAGGGATTGATATTGGATATACAACGGTTTGTCAGGAGATTAATAATATACTTGATAAAAAGAAGGAGGCATACATAAAAGGTAAATATCTTCCGGGGGAAATATGTGAATTTGACTGGGGTACGGTGAAACTTACAATTGGAGGAGAATACAGGAAATTTCCCATGGCAGTATTTTGTACTGCAAATGGTAACTACAGGTTCGGAAGGATTTTTACAAGGGAAAAGACTGAGTGTTTTCAGGAGGCACATGCAAAGTTCTTTAAGCATATTGGCGGTAATCACAAAACAATTGTATATGACAATATGAAGGTTGCGGTTAAAAGATTTGTTGGGCAAAGTGAAAAGGAGCCGACTGAAGCACTTCTTAAGTTATCAATATATTATGGCTTCAACTATCGATTTTGTAATGAGTACCGGGGTAATGAAAAAGGCCATGTTGAGAGGAGTGTAGAATACGTTCGCAGAAAAGCTTTTTCTAAAAGAGATACTTTTGAGACTCTTGAGCAAGCTAATGAATATTTGCAGGAAGTATGTAATCGGCTTAACAACAAAAAGCAAACTTTATTGGATAACAAAACAGCAGCACAGATGTTGGAGGAAGAAAGGGAATATCTGCTTGCTGAACTGCCAGAGTTTGAATGTGCTAAGACAAATAATGCACGAGTAAATAAATACTCCATAATACAAGTAGACAGCTGTTTTTATTCTGTACCGGATAATTTGGTAAATAAGATTTTGTTTGTTAAAACATATTCAACGAAAGTAAAGGTTTTCCATGGGGGAATAATGGTTGCAGAACATAAAAAGGCTATTGGTTTTAACAAGTGGGTAATAAATTTGGATCATTATCTTCGTACATTAAATAAAAAACCTGGAGCATTACCAAATAGCGTGGCATTGTCCCAGGCAGATCAAAAGATCCAAAATCTATACAATGAATATTATAAAGGAAAAGAAAAGGATTTTGTAGACCTACTTTTATGGATGAAAGAAAAAGACAAAAGCTTTGTAGAGGTTGAAAAGGCTCTAAATATACTTATGGAGGTATGCCCATTTAACATAACTACGGAGAAAATAAAAATGCTTTGTGAACGTGAAATCATATTGAATACACACAAATACACAGATGAAATACATGACCAATCCAAAGTAATGTTGTCTATCTATGGTCATCTGCTTCAAAATAACAGACAAGAATTTGAGTACAAGGAGGCTATAGTGTAATGGACATGAGTAAAAAAGATATTTGTAAAGCTATAGAAGAATATACAAAGATATTGAGACTTCCCGCTACAAGAAAATATTTCACTGATGAAGCTCAAAATGCAGCTGTGACTGATGCCAGTTATGAAGATTTTCTTTACAATATCCTACAAAAGGAATGTGATACCAGAGAGGAAAATGCATGTAAAAGTCATATTAGAACTGCCGGTTTTCCACAGAAAAAGTATTTTGAGGATTTAGTCGTTGATTGTCTTCCCCAAGATACACAAAAAAAATTAAAGCTTTTAAAAAGCCTTGATTTCATAAAAAACGGGCAGAATGTAATCCTTGCAGGGAATCCTGGTACCGGAAAGTCACATTTGGCCATTTCTCTCGGTATAAAGGCTTGTATGGAAGGATACAAAGTCTGGTTTACTACTGTCCCCCTTCTCATCAATCATCTGAAGGAAACACACTCACAGAGGCAATTAAGGACCTTTGAAAACAGATTTTTAAAATATGATTTAATTATTGCTGATGAGTTGGGATATATTTCTTTTGATAAGGAAGGAGCTGAACTGCTATTTACACACCTGTCATTAAGGGCAGGTAAAAAATCAACTATTATAACAACAAATTTATCATTTGAAAGGTGGGATGAAATTTTTCATGACCCTGTAATGACTGCTGCAATGATCGACAGACTAACGCATAAATCTTTTATGGTTAACATGAATGGCAACTCTTACAGGCTAAAAGAAACTCAGGAATGGTTAGATGCTAACAACCTACAATAATTTTTTTGTGGGGGAATTTTGGAATGAATTTTGGGGGAATTTTCACTTGACGAATACAATATCTTCCTTTAACCTTCTGGTAATTAAAATACTACTACTAAAAAATCTTAAAGCAGCATAAACAATACTTTAAATGATATATTATTACAAATGTATACTATTTTCATAATGGAAGGTAATCACCCTAACAAGTCATGTGAAGTGCATAATAGGAATAAAAGATAAGATATTTAGAAATACTTAAATTTTAGCACTTTGTGCAATATACCACTTTCACCATAGATGGTGATAATTTCAGGAATAAGGAAGCAAGAAATAAAATTGATGTTTCCGTTGTTTTATAAGTGGAGTGTGTAGACATGTTTTCACAGTGCTTAATTAGATTGTTCAGACATGTCTATATTATGCAGTTTGAGTCAATTTTGATAGAATATCGGTTATCCGCTGCTCTTTCTTTTTGTAATGAAACTTTTATATGTAATTTGCTTTATTGTACCTGATAAAGAATACAAATTTTTTCATAAAAATAAATGGGATGTACATATAAAGAGTTGTACTTAAGTACAGGCTGTTATTATTTGGACTCTCGTGTTATAATTTAATAAAATATTCCATT
>JAKSCF010000275.1 GCA_022360735.1 Clostridia bacterium | reverse complement strand
TCCATATTTTTCTGCCATACGATAAGACCCAAGTGCCATGATGTCACCAAAACCTTCTCTTAAACCTATTTTTGTTGTGAAATCAACTAATGCTTTTCCATCACCAAATTTAAGCGGTCCTCCAAGCTCTTCTTCTGTAATAATACCCTTTTCATACATTTCCATTGCACAGGCAATCGTAGAACCTAGAGTAATGGGGTCCATACCAAACTCATTACATATAAAATTTGCTTTACAAATAGCCCCTAGATCATCAATACCACAATCAGCTCCCAGCGCCCATGCCGCTTCATATTCGGGACCTTCTCCATATCCCTCAAACTCTCCTGTGACCTTTGTAAGTCTACCGCATCCAATACCGCATGCAAAACAACCTTTTCCTCTTAAAAGATATTTGTCTACCAAAGCTTCTCCACCCGTTTCGTCTGCTTTATCAAAAGTGCTTTCTTTCCAATTATTGGTTGGAAAAGCACCGATGCCATTGATAATATTGACGAGTATTTCCGTTCCATATGTACCAAGTCCTGTACCGGTTACAGGGTGTTCTTTCAACTTAATTCTTGCATCTTTACATACTTCATAAAAGCCTTCCGGATCGGCTATTTTTATAGACTTTGAACCTCGAACAACCACTGCTTTTAAATTTTTATATCCCATTACTGCGCCCACACCTGTCCGTCCGGCAGCTCTGTTTTTATCATTCATAACACCTGCATACAGCACCAATTTTTCACCAGCAGGCCCAATACAAGCAACTTTATAATCGCTGCCATATTTCTCTGTCAGCATATCCGTTGTCTCAGATGTATTTTTACCCCATAGCTCAGCGGCATCTTTGAGCTCAACGTCACCATCTTTGATGTATAAATATACCGGTGCTTTTGCTTTTCCTTCGAGAATAATACCATCATATCCTGCATATTTTAATTCGGGTCCAAAAAATCCACCGGAATTTGATGCCGCAATAGTTCCTGTTAAAGGACCTTTTGTTACAACATTGTATCTTCCTGATGAAGTTGCAAATGTACCTGTTAATGGTCCTGTCATAAAGATTAGCTTATTGTCTTCACTTAATGGCTCTACATCATGGTTGACCTCTGAAGTGTAATATTTTGTTCCCAGGCCTCTAGCGCCAAGATATTCTTTTGCCCATTTCTCATTCAGGGTTTCTTTTTTTATGGATCCGTCAGATAAATTAATTCTTAATATGGTTCCTATCCAGCCGTACATTTTTACACCTCCTCAAATACTTCCTTAAATTTTTGAGCCATTTTTTCCTTGTTTGCCATATTCAAGCCTGTAGCTTCAATAAATTCAATGGCTTTTGAGGGACAGAATTCTGCACATTTTGCTTCACCAATGCAAGTATCACATTTTACTATCTTTTTATTTTCAGAATTAAAAGATACATTTCCAAATGGACAGGCACTGATACACATTTTACAACCTATACAATTGTCAAAATCAATGTTAACAACGCCTTCCTCGTCTCTTGTCAGCGCTGAAACTGGACAGACCTTCATACATGCAGCGTCTTCACATTGCATACACATCATAGGTACAGCAATCCCAACCTCCTCATAATCATGTACCGTAACTGCAGCGTTTTTAGGGTTACATGCCATGGTTTTCCCAAAAGAACATACGACTTCGCAGGTTTTGCACCCAATACATTTTTTGGGTGCAATGATTAAAATTTTACTCATACGTTTTCCGACAATACTTAGGATTATCGGCCTACACCTCCTTAAATTTTTAGTCCGCACAAAATAGTATTACTACCTAAAACCCTTATAACAAATATTTTTTATATGTTAATACATTTATACATCTCAAACGCAAAAGCTATGCCAAATAAAAACGCCTGTAATTTTAATAAATTACAGGCGTAACTCTTTTTGGCGTTCTATTTTGGAGCATTGTTTTAAAAATGTTGCGTTTCATTATGGCGCACCGTTCCATTTACGAACACTTAATTTTATGTTTTCCCATTTTTCTATAGAGCGTATTTCTTCCTATTCCCAATTTTCTTGCTGCTAAAGTAATATTCCCTTCATATTTACTCAAAGCTTTTTGAATAAACACCTTCTCTACCTGTTCCAAGTCAAGACATTCTTCAATTTCTTCTAAGGTGTCCAAAGACACTTTGTTGTCACCTACGTGCTTTGGGACAGACTGGGTATTGATGATCCTTTCAATAACATTTTCAAGCTCTCTGATATTTCCCGGCCAATGATAGCTTTGAAGCTCTTTAACGATTTCAGAGCATATCTCTACTTCTTTTTTATTCAATCGTTTTGATATCACTTTAATAAAATACTGTGCAATAGGTACGATATCTTCTTTTCGTTCTCTTAATGACGGCAGACGAATAGGAAGAACATTTAATCTGTAATACAAATCCAGTCTAAAGGTTCCATCTTCTACCCCAATTGACAGCTCTCTATTAGTTGCCGCTATGATTCTAACATCTATGGGTTTTTGCTTATTGCTGCCAACCCTGTTTATAACACCTTCTTCAATAACACGTAAAAGTTTGGTCTGCATATCTACCGGCATCTCACCAATTTCATCCAGTAGAATGGTTCCACCATCAGCGATTTCAAACTTCCCGGCTGCCCCGCCTTTTTTCGCTCCTGTAAAAGCACCTTCTTCATATCCGAACAATTCAGATTCTATAAGATTGCTGGGAATAGCGCCACAATTAATGGCAACAAAAGGACTTTCCTTTCTGCTGCTATGATTATGTATGGCTTGGGCAAAGACCTCCTTACCTGTGCCGCTTTCTCCTGTAATTAATATGGTAGACTTGCTGTCAGAAATTTTCTTTGCATATTCAACAATTTCAAGAAATCTGGTACTGCAGCCTATAATCTTGTCAAATGTGTAAATAGCCTTGCTGCCAATAATTCTATCTGCCTGTTTACGGTTTTTTTTGATTTCTTTGAATTCAAAAATGATTTCCTTCAGTCCTCTTTCATCTACAATGGGATATGCGCTGAGTGTAAAATGTAATTTGTTTGTATTTGTATTGACGTGGACATCTTCTTCTAAAAAATTGTTACCGGATTGAATGACCTGCCGCACGCGGTCTAATCCATCAAACAATTCTTCGATATTTTTATTCATTATTTCTTTTTTTGACATGCCAAACATATTCATTGTATATTTATTTATGGTTAGAATTTTACCGGTTATATCGGTTGTAAGAATGCCTGCCGAAATAGACTCCACAATTGTTTCAACACGATTTTTTGCCAAGATTAATTTTGAGCTGTATTCTTCTATCATCAGCATTTTTTCTATGGCATTGGCCGCAGCAACAACCATACCCAAGGTGTGGGAATGAACATATTCGCTATATCCTGTTAAATCCAAAGACCCAATAAGCCGGCCTTTGGAGCCTCTAATAGGCGCCCCGGAACACGTCCATCTGTGATAAGCGGTCACATAATGCTCCTTTCCTGATATCTGTACAGCATATCCTTCTGCTAAGGCAGTTCCCATAGCATTGGTTCCGATGCTCTTTTCATCCATGAATGCACCTGGTATCATCTTAAGGGAAAATGCCTCAGATAAAATATTTTCATCTCCTATAATGTTCAATATACAGCCTTCTGCATCTGTAAGCATGGCAAAAAAACCTGATCCTTTTACAAAATTATATAGCTGATCCATATACGGCCCCGCTGTCAAAATCAGATTTTTATTATCTTCCAATCTTTTTTGCAGCTCCTGGTCGGTAATGATTTTATCACTATATATTCTATCAAAAGGAACACCCATCTCTTTACATCGTTTATGTGAGTATTCTACATATGATGTGGTCATCCGTATTCCCTGCTTTCTATCTTTCTCTAATTTTAAAATATCACAATATTGCAATAATTTCAATTATTGCTAGTCGTTAACACTATAAATTAAATAATTCTTGCTTAATATTTTCTTGAAAATTACCCAGCAAAGGCATTACTGAAAAAATAAATATAGCATAGATATTTTGTCTTTTCAAAATAAAAAGAAGATCTTTCCATAATGAAAAATCTTCTTTATTATAAATTCTTGATTCTAAGGTCAGCCCACATTCTCTTTCCTAATAATTTTTATCAGCGTAACCAACCCAGCCGCCTTCTTTAACAAGTGTCTTATCAAATCCGCCAACAGTAAAAAATATTTCTTCTGATTGATCTGGTGCTGTTATAACAATCCTATTATTATCAACATCAATTTCTATAGAAGTATCTTTATCTGAAAAATTATCAAATATATATTCAATTTTATCTTTTGGTAATTCTATTGCAAACATACCGCAATTGTACATGTTTTGTCTGAATATTCTTGCAAAATTTTCAGCTATAACAACATTGATTCCGTTGACTTCCAAAGCCCATGGAGCATGCTCTCTAGAAGATCCGCAACCAAAATTTTCTCTTGTTACAATTACAGCTTTATTTTTAATATCTTCTACATTATTAAAGCCTTCAAGCGTTAAATCTTCTAATAAATAAGGTTTTAATGCCTCTTTAGTAATTTCAGTTAAATATTTTGCAGGAATGATTTCATCTGTATTGATATCACTTCTATTTAAAAATAAAACTTTTCCACTAAATTTTTTCATTTTGGTCCTCCTCTACTTATTATTTGTATAACTCTGAATTAGTAATTTCACCTGCAATTGCTGTAGCTGCAGCAGTTGCAGGACTCATAAGATGCACTGTGCCGCCTTTACCCATTCTACCATTGAAGTTACGATTTGTCGTAGATGCACAAACTTCTCCATCGGCAAGTACACCATTGCTCATTCCCAAACAAGCGCCACAGGTTGGGTTCGTAACACAGAAACCAGAGTCTTGGAAAATCTGTATAATGCCTTCTTTTAATGCCATAGAATATACATCAGGTGTTGCAGGGCTTACTATTCCACGAACATCATCGCTGATTTTTTTGCCTTTAAGAATACTTGCTGCAATTCTCAAATCTTCTATACGACCATTTGTACAGCTTCCAATATAAATCTGATCAACTTTTGTACCTGACATCTCGTTGACTGATTTAACTTGATCCGGTTTGAATCCAAAAGTTACCATTGGCTCCAAATCTGTAACATCATACTCATATACGTTCGCATAAGAAGCGTCTTCATCCGAAACCCATTTTGAGTACTCAGCTAATGCTGCTTCTTTAGAAGAAAATTCATCTTTGATGAAATCCCATAAATACTCAACTGTCGTCATATCAGGGTAGCATATTCCACTTGTCCCACCAGCTTCAATTGCCATGTTACATAATGTCATACGTGATTCCATTGACATAGCTTCCACAATTGGTCCTGTAAATTCTATAACCTTATTGGTTGCTCCGTTTACAGTTAGCTCTTTAATAATGAAAAGAATCACGTCTTTTGCATATACGCCAGGTTTCAATTCCCCATTAAGTATTATTTTAATTGTTTCGGGAAAATGAAAAGAACAAACACCTTTTAATATTCCTACCTCAAGGTCTGTGGTTCCAATTCCTGCTGCAAAAGCTCCAAATGCACCATGAGTACATGTGTGTGAATCCCCCATAATAATTGTGTATCCGGGTCTTACAAATCCCTTTTCAGGGAAAATCGCATGACATACTCCATTTCTTCCAATGTCAAAAAAGTCTTTAATTTTGTGTCTTTTTGCCCAGTCACGTAATATTTTTCCTTGTTCGGCAGTTTTTGAGTCTTTAGCAGGTGTCACATGGTCAATAACAACCTTAATTTTCGTAGCATCAAAAACTCTATCCATCCCTCTTTCCATAAGATCTGTAATCGCAATAGGTGTAGTAATTTCATGGCAAAACACCCTATCCAACTTCAAAACATGTGTATCAGGAAACGGCATATCTACTCTATGAGAATCAAATATTTTCTCAGCTAATGTTTTACCCATTTTATTCTCCTACTTTCTTTTTAATTTTTAGACTGTGTTCCTATACAGGATATCAGCTATATAGTAATATATTTTTCATGTATTTGTAAATATTATATATTGATGTATGATATAATTCAAATGCCTAGTATTTATATCTGTCATATCTGGAGGTTATATATGAATATTGATATGGAGCTCTACAAAGTTTTTTATACCGTAGCAAACTGCAAAAATATATCAAAAGCAGCAGAAAAATTGTTTATCAGTCAACCGGCAATAAGCAAGTCCATCAAAAAACTTGAAGAAGCACTTGGCATTCCACTATTTGTTCGAAATTCAAGGGGTGTAAAACTGACTAATGAAGGAAGTATTTTTTTTGATTATGTTGAAAAAGCAATGACCGAACTATCACTTGGAGTAAATATCCTTGATAAAATAAAAACCAATGAGTATGGCTCATTAAAAATGAGCGTAAGCACTACTCTTTGCAAGCATCTCTTGCTGCCTCATCTTAAAACATATATTCATTTAAATCCTAATGTTAAGATTCAGATATTTAGCAGATCTACTTTTGAAACTTTAAAGCTTGTTGATGAAGGTATTATCGATTTTGGACTTGTCAGTCAGCCCTTTGATAACCAAAATTATGAATTCATAAAACTCATGGATATTCACGATGTCTTCATTGCTTGTAACAGTTATATTGAAAGTCATGATATTATGAATTCTGATAACTTTTTTACAGATCATACGATTATGCTTTTGGAAGAAGATAATATAACCAGAAAATACATTAATAAATATTTGATATTAAATAATATTACTGCGAAACCTGAAATTGAAACCGGTAATATGGATATATTAATAGAATTCGCTAAATTAGGTCTTGGTATTACTGTCCTAATTAAAGAATTTATTCAAGAAGACCTGAATTCAGGTAATCTTTCAGAGCTTCCAATTGCGCCGCCTATACCTCCAAGAGCAGTAGGAATCCTCTATCATAGGAATTTCCCTCTGTCTTTGGCTTCAAAAAAGTTTATTAATCATCTAACAAATCAATATTAAAACAGCTTAAACAATATTCACCATATATTGCTTAAGCTGTCGATTATTGTTTATTTATTTTACTCCTTAACCGGCTGACAAAACATCCATACTAATTTCTAAATTTCATTCATAATGAGCTGTCCCATTTCTTTAGTACCTACCAGCTTCATACCTTCACTCATAATATCTCCGGTTCGATATCCTTTGTCTAGAACACTTTTAACTGCTTTTTCAATGATATCTGCTTCTTCAGAGCAGTTCAATGTATATCTAAGCATCATTGCAGCAGATAGAATGGTTGCCATAGGGTTGGCTTTGTCTTGTCCTGCAATATCCGGCGCACTGCCGTGTACAGGTTCATACATTCCAAAATTACCTTCTCCAAGACTTGCTGAAGGTAACATTCCGATAGATCCTGTAATCATGCTGGCTTCATCTGAAAGGATATCCCCAAACATGTTACCTGTAACGATAACATCAAACTGCTTAGGGTTTCTTACAAGCTGCATAGCGGCATTATCCACATACATATGGTTCACTTCTACCTCTGGGTATTCTTTCGCTACTTCTTCAACTACTTTTCTCCATAATCTTGAGCTTTCCAAAATATTTGCTTTATCAACGCTCATTAATTTTTTATCTCTTTTCAGAGCCATTTCAAAGGCTATTTTGGCAATCCTTTTTACTTCGCCTTCAGAATAGATTTTTACATCGTATGCGCCTTTTCCGAATTCGGTATCTTTAAATCCCTTTTCTCCAAAATAGATACCCCCTGTTAATTCTCTTACGACACATATATCTAATCCGTCACCGATAATTTCCGGCTTTAAAGGGCAAGCCTCTTTTAAAGCTTCAAATAAGATGGCCGGTCTAAGGTTTGCAAATAATCCTAACCCTTTTCTAAGCCCTAACAACGCTTGCTCAGGTCTTTTTTCACCCGGCAGGTTATCCCATTTAGGGCCGCCAACTGCACCTAATAACACCGCATCACTGTTTTTACATGTTTCTAGTGTCACTGAGGGAAGGGCTTCTCCTGTTTCGTCTAAAGCATATCCTCCTGCTAATAACTTTTCATAGTTAAAAGTATGTCCATATTTTTCTCCTATTTTATCTAGTACGTTTATTGCTTCTTCGATCACATCAGGTCCAATGCCATCACCTGGTATTAGGGCAATTTTAAATTCCATTTTAGTTTTCCTTTCTTTTGTAATATAATCTCCTATTCATTGTTTTCTAAATCGTTCACAAGTCCATCGTGTGTTTGTAAATATTATATATGGATGTATAATATAATTCAAATGCCTAGTATTTATAGCTGTCATATCTGGAGGTTATATGAATTTGTTTTTTTCCATATCTTTTATCAGCTTATATTCTATAGAATCTACTAAAGCTATTTTACTCGCTTCAATGATATTACTGGATACGCCAACTGTGGTCCACCTGTTTTTTCCATCTGAAGATTCAATTAATACTCTTACTTTTGAAGCTGTTGCGCTGCTTTCATCCAATACACGTACTTTATAGTCTGTTAAGTACATCTCTTTTAAGCTGGGATAGAATACTTCTAACGCCTTACGTATGGCTTTATCCAATGCGTTGACAGGACCATTCCCTTCCGTAGCTGTCATTTCTTCTTTTCCATCTACGCTTATTTTTATCATAGCCGATGCACTGCTTTGTTTATCTATTACGGGTTCTTCTTCAATAATTCTATAGTATTTAAGGTTAAATAGTGGTTTGTATTTTCCTAAATGCTTGCGAATTACCATTTCAAAAGAGCTTTCTGCGCCTTCAAATTGATAGCCTTCATGCTCTAACTCTTTCAATAGATCCACCAATTCTTCAGTTTCTTTAGAGCTTTTGGTTATGGACGGTTCAACTTTTTGAATCTTTTTAATGATGGTATTCTTTCCTGAAACCTCCGACATCAAAAAAGTTCTATAGTTACCAACACACTCAGGTGATATATGCTCAAAAGAATGGCTGGCTTTTGTAACACCATCAATATGCATACCACCTTTATGAGCAAAAGCATTTTGCCCCACATAAGGCATGTTGGAGTCCAGGTTAATATTGGTAACTTCTGCAATATATTTTGAGCAATCCGTCAGCTTTTGCAAGCTTTCTTCACTTATACACTGGCAGCCTTTCTTCATCTGTAAATTTGGTATTATGGTTGAAAGATTCGCATTCCCGCACCGTTCTCCAAATCCCAGGAAAGTTCCTTGAACTTGGATAGCTCCTGCATTGACTGCCATTATAGAGTTTGCAACGGCCATTCCGCAGTCATTGTGACAGTGAATACCCACTTCTACATCAAACATTTCTACAACTTCTTTTGTTATCTGGTATACTTCTTCCGGGAAAGTCCCACCATTGGTATCGCATAATACCAGACTGTCAACACCGCCCTCTACCGCTGCTTTGAGCGACTCAATGGCATATCCTTTATTAAACTTGTAACCATCAAAGAAATGTTCGGCATCAAACATAACCTCTTTATTATGTTTTTTGAAAAAACCAATGGTATCTTTAATCATATTTAAATTTTCTTCCAGTGTCGTTTTAATGACATCCGTTACATGAAAATCCCATGATTTACCGAATATTGCAATGGCAGGTGTGTATGCTTTCAGCAAGCTTTGTACATTACTATCTTCTTCAACAGAAATATTTTTTCTTCGTGTACTCCCAAAAGCAGTAAGTCTTACATGCTTGAAGGAAAATGCTTTTACTCGATTGAAGAACTCCATATCTTTTGAATTAGAACCGGGGTTACCGGCTTCAACGTAGTGAATTCCTAAATCATCAAGTGATTGGACTATTTTAATCTTATCTTCTACTGAAAAGGATATCCCTTTTGCTTGAGCTCCGTCTCTTAAGGATGAATCGAAAATTTTAATCCTCTGTAACATAATATCCCTCCTACATATAGTCTCCATAAGTCAATCATATACTTCTTTTTTTGTATATAATATTTTTAAACTTTATAAATGCTTTTTCTCCAATTGCTTGTCATTTTTATTTTTTTATATTAAAAAACTCGCCACTACAATTCATGTAGGGACGAGTATATGCCCGTGGTACCACCCTTATTGCTGTATAAGAACAGCCTCTTCGTCAGATTCTATCAAACCTGTGGTCTTATAACGGAACCTACCGTTATCTCTTACTCTAAGCATTTCAGAGATAAAACTCCGGAGTGATGCTTATTTTTCTAAGGTATCAGCTCACAGCATCCACTGACTCTCTTTGACCTTAATATGAAAAAATAAAACTCTCCATCATAGCATTTACATATTAAATAAATTGTATGTATTATAGCAAATATTTATGAATTCGTCAAATCTTTTTAAGAAATAAAAACAAGCCCCGTTTCAATAAAAACTTGACTTGTTTCTTTATAGATATTCGTCATTGCCTCTTTAATTGCGCTTATTACAGCTTTAGTAAGATAATAAAGTCCCTTCAAATCTTTTTTGTCATTAAATCCTTCTTACATAGAGTCTTCATAAATCATTTTATTAACAGCATTTATGAAGGCATGAATACTTGCCTCTACAACATCTGTACTAAGTCCCCTACCCGGATGAATTTTTCCATTTCCATTACTCAACTTAACCAATGCATCTCCTAGAGCGTCTTCCCCCTCTGTTACGGATTGAAGATGATAATCTTCCAATTTAAGTTTCATCCCAACAATTTTTTCAATGGCTTTAAAAGCAGCATCTATAGGTCCATCGCCAATAGCAACTTCTTCTATGTCGTTACCTTCTTTATTCAAAATAACCGATGCAGTTGAAGTTATCGTATTGCCGCTGTTGATAACAAATCTTGTCAATGAATAAGTCTTTGGAACCTGAACAGATTCTTTGGCAATGATTGCGTCAATATCTCTATCGTATACTTCTTTTTTCTTATCTGCAATATTTTTAAACTTAATAAATGCTTTATCTAATTCTTCTTTTGTTAAGTTATAACCCAATTCCTTTATTCTGTCTTCAAAAGCATGTCGTCCGGAGTGTTTTCCTAAGACCATAGAGTTTTTATTTAAGCCAATAGATTGTGGTGTCATAATCTCATAAGTTTCTTTATTATTCATAACACCATGCTGGTGAATCCCTGATTCATGAGCAAATGCATTTTTTCCTACAATTGCTTTGTTTGGCTGTACGTTAACACCGGTGATTCTACTTAAAAGTGAAGAGGTGCGCATGATTTCAGTCGTCTTGATATTTGAATTCATTTTATAAATATCTTTTCTGGTATCCATAACCATGACCAACTCTTCTAATGCAGCATTACCTGCTCTCTCACCAATACCATTAATCGTACATTCAAATTGTGTTGCACCTGCTTTAGCTGCCGCAAGTGTATTGGCAACAGCAAGACCTAAGTCATTGTGACAATGCACTGAAATATTAATTTTATCCATACTTGGTGTATTTTCTCTTATGGTTGTAATAAATTCATAAAATTCATTTGGTGTAACATACCCCACTGTATCTGGAATATTTATGGTTGTAGCACCTGCCTGAATAACACCTTCAAACAATTCTGCCAAAAAATATGGGTCACTACGTGTTGCATCTTCAGCAGAAAATTCAATATCCGAGCAATACTTTTTAGCATGTGCCACCATATCAATGGCTCTTTGCTTTACTTGATCAGGCTCCATTTTTAATTTATATTTCATGTGAATATCTGATGTTGCAATAAAAGTATGAATACGTGGATTTTCTGCATTTTTAATAGCTTCCCATGCTCTATCAATGTCACCCGTTAATGTTCTGGCAAGGCTGGCTATCGTACACCCTCTAATGGAATCCGCCACTTCCTTTACAGAAGAAAAGTCTCCGGGTGATGCTGCTGCAAATCCAGCTTCAATAATATCAACATTTAATCGTTCTAATTGCTTTGCCATTTCTATTTTTTCTTTAATATTCATGCTGCATCCAGGTGATTGTTCTCCATCTCTTAAAGTTGTATCGAATATCATTATTTTTTTAGTCATTTTTATGATCCTCCTAATTTCTATTTTTATATTTCATTTTTGTTATTCTTTAGTAGTTTGCTATTCTTTAGCAAATTGTACTGCTTAACAAAATTATTATTGAGCAATATTTTTATTTTATCCTAAGGATATATTCCCCCCTCTTAAGTACGTTTAAAATCTTAATTAAGCGTAATAAAAAACTCGTCACTACATAAATGTAGGGACGAGTAATAATTTCCCGTGGTACCACCCTTTTTGCTGTATATCAATACAGCCACTTAATCAGATTCTATCAAATCTGTGGTCTTATAACGGGACCTACCGTTATCTCTTAGTCGATTTTTCGGAGATAATACTCAAGAGCGAGGCTTACTCTTTTAAGGTATCAGTTCCCAGCAACCACTGACTCTCTTAAACCTATTATTAAAAAGAAGTAATAACTCTGTCAATGTATTTATTTATTAAAAATATTTGAAATGATTATAGCAAATGAAATATCTTAAGTCAATTGTTTTTTTAAAAATTTATTTTAATTTAACAAATATTAATTTTTTTATTCATCTATGGATGCATCTTTTGGTGTTATTTTTCTTATCCGTTTTTCAAGTTTGTTTCGACTCAGCCACACATGCTTTCCACATTGTATGCAGATGATTCTAAAATCCATTCCCGTTCTGGCAATTTCAAATTTGTTGTTGCCGCAAGGGTGTTGTTTTTTTAATTCTACTATATCACCAATATTTAATTCCATTGGCATATTAACTCATCCTTTCCTTAGTCCTGAATATTCACGATAAACTACAAAAATCAGGGCTTAATTAAGAAGATACCCTTTTATGATAGAAAGTATGATATTGTTATCATATAAATATCCTGAGACTACTGAAGAATCCAGTCCATCCACTATAAATTGATTATGTGTCATACCGATTATTGGAATTAAAAGTGCTAACAAAACACATACAATGATTCCGCCTTTAAAAAAACCAAATGTCAGACCACCTAGACGATTCAACTGGTTAAGAAAAGGAAGTTTCATAAATTTATCCAATATCAATGCAATAATGAATAACAATACTTTTACAATAAAAAATATCAGAATGATACTACTGATGTCAATCATTAATTTTGCAACCATATCTCCTACTGTATTATCGGTATATGTATGGGTTGCTATCATATCATTGAGTATGATAGGCAATTTAATAGATGATAAATCCAATGCGCTATTGGCAACATCCGCACTGATGGTTGAAAAAGTTTGACGATTAACTGCTTCGTTAATTCTAGCATATAATGTTGTATTCGCTATGATATAATCGGCTGCCACAGGGTAAAATTTCATAGATAATATTCCTGCTACAATCCAGCTTCCTACACTTACAATTGAAATAACAAGTCCTTTTACGTATCCTTCTATACATGTAATGATAATAATTGCTGCAACAGCAATATCCATCCAGTTCATGATGTCCTCCCCTTAAAAATTATTCAATAAGGCTTAATCCCTCATTTCTTAATTTCTCTTCTTGTCTGGATAACCCTTCTATCAAATTCGTAATATGCTCTGATAGTTCAACTCCCAGTTCTTCTGCTCCTTTTGCCACTATGTCTCTGCTGACAGCTCTTGCAAAAGCTTTATCTTTCAACTTCTTTTTTACCGATTTTACTTTCATATCCTCAAAGCCTTTGGGGGAACGTACTAATGCACAGGCTACAATAAAGCTGCACAACTCATCAACTGCATATAAGGCTTTGGCCTCAAGTGAATCTCTGGATACTTTCATTTGATCTGAATGCCCTAAAATTGCTTTTATAAAATCTGCATCGTAGCCTCGCTCTTCCAGAAAAGATGGTGCTTTGGCAGGATGCTCATCAGGATATTTCTCAAAATCAATATCATGTAAAAGACCAATCGCTGCCCATCTATCTTTATCCTGATTAAAAATTCCTGCATATGTTATCATTCCGGCTTCAACAGCAAGGCTATGCTTAATTAATCTTGGTGAACTAATTTCCTCTTTTAGTATATGAAACGCTTTATCTCTTTGGTTCATCATTACACCTCACAAAAAAATTGTCATTTTTAATAACAATAACACTATTCGTTATTGTTGACATTTATCCTCTTTTTATTTTCTTATTTCCTTTAAATTCTATAGGTCTTAACGGGGTATAGAACTTTTTTCTGATACAATCCTTTGCCAATTATTTATTTTTCATACATTGTCTAAGAATGTTTTTTTGTATCATTCATATATTTATAATAATAATCTATTCATTACCTTTGGGAGGTTTTTTATGAGTTATATAAAATATTCACGATCTTTTATCATACTTGAAGATAAAGAAAGTCAATTCAGAAATACAGATCAAAATGTAAAAGGTCATGTTAAAATCGAATTTCGAAACAATCGCGGTACAATCAGGTGTATCGCACAAAACCTCAAATATTATGAGGATGCACGATATTTATACAAACTCTATTTGTTTGGTAAGAAAGATGATAATACTATTGTTGCCAATGCCGGTACGCTCTATATTGATCGAAATGGAAAAGGAGAGCAAGTTTTTAGATTCAATGCCCTAAACGTCGATGGAGAAAATAATGAATTGTTTGATTTTAGCATCATTGCTATCGTTGCGCAGCCAAACAAGGATATCTTAGATGATGATTCCTTATATCCGGTTTTAACAGGCTATATGAATAAGAACGTGTCTGAATCTGCAGATAGAATCATTAATACGCCTGATCCGGAAGCACCTCAAGAAGTATCCCAAGAAGTATCTGAGGAAGTTTCCCAAGAAGTATCTCAGGAAGAGCAAGTCATAAAAATTGCTTCAGAAAGCATGTCAAAGCCCTCGGAAATGGAAGTCAATCAAGATACACCTGAGGTTTTAGAAAATGAGCCTATTGATGAAGCTATATCTGATACCAATGAAGAGCTCACCCTTGAAGAAGATCAAACTAAAAATGATACAAAGATAGAAATGGATTCTGAACCCAAACAAGCTGCTGCAGCATGGCAAACACCACCTGTAGATATTGGTACAAAACCTTCTCCGGATTTAAATGCTGTCCAGCAAACACCTAATGTTAGAGCAGCAAGCAATGAACCATCAAATGTCAAAGCTGCCGGCAATGAATCACCCAATGTTAAAGCTGCAAACAATGAAGCACCCAGTGTTAAAGCTGCAAGCGATGAATCTTTGAATGTTAAAGCGGAAAGGGATGAATCATTTTCCAGTAAATCTATTGATACACCTAAGATTTCTAGAAAACCTTATGATGTTCACAATTATTTTACCAATTATGTGCGTGCTGTCAGCACTAATTTAGAAAATGTTTTGCCATTCTATAATCAGTCAGAACCATTTGATGTGGATAAGATAGGTTGTCAATGGTGGAAGATCATGAATTTGATGAGTATTCCATTTGTAAATACTTCTTATCTACAAAGTTATCCAGAGTATATAAGACCATACAGTATGTATAATCAAAATCTAAAAGAAGCATCCAGCAGCTGTCATGATTTGATATATAAGTATCAGCATTATATCTTTGGAATCGAAAAGGATGAGAATAATAATACACTCTATTATTATTACGGTATTCCCGGAAGATATATGAAAGATGAACAGCCTGACAGTGGCAAGTCTGGTTTTGAATACTGGCAGCCTCTTCAAGGGACTAAGAAGAGAAAAGGTGACTATGGCTATTGGATTATTGCCGTAAATGCAAAAACAGGCCAATTAGAAATTCCTTTTGAATAACAAAAAATGGATATTTATAAACACACCTGTTCATATAGCTAGCATACCAGCTTGCTGGTATCTTGTATAGGATAAAGGTGTGTTTATTTTATGCTGTTATTAGACAAGGCCGCAAAATCTTGTAGGGACAAGGTTTCTGCTCGTCTTAAAGGGTCGATGTCAGATTGTATCAAAATTTTCTCAATTTCTTCTTTGGGTTGATTTAAAAAATGGCTTAATGCATTGAGTAGTGTTTTTCTTCTTTGGCTAAATCCAGCTTTTACCATTCTAAAAAATACTTTCTCATCATCGACTTTTACCGATGGTATTTCTCTTACGTCTAATCGGATAACAGACGAGTCTACATTAGGCTTAGGGATAAAAACATTTCGTGGGACTTGTGCAATAAATGTCACATCACAATAATATTGAACTGCAACCGATAATGCCCCATAATCTTTCCCCCCCGGCTCTGCTTTTAATCGATCTGCTACCTCTTTTTGAACCATAATGGTAATACTTTTAACAGGCACTTTTTCTTCAAGAATTTTCATGATAATTGGCGTAGTAATGTAATAAGGTAAATTGCCGATAATTTTTGCACTCTGATATTTTTCTTCATCTGAAATCATTTCATTGATATTTGTATTAAGAATATCTGCATTAATTATTTTAATATT
>JAKSCF010000393.1 GCA_022360735.1 Clostridia bacterium | reverse complement strand
TTTAGTGACTTCTCCTAAAAAAAGCGCAATTTTTTCACTTACCTTGTAGTGATCTAATCCTATTTTAGCACCTTCTTCTCTTGCACATCCTACTTGACTCCTATTCTTAGCTGATCTAACAATAATATCCTTATTCTCTTTAATGCAGTTTTTAACGATATCAATAATTCTATCCTTCTCAATTTCTTTATGATTAAATACTGCTTCAAGGTTTAAATCTATAACTTCAAAGTTTAATGCCTTAGCTGCGTAATTGACTTGAGCACGTGTTATATCACTAACACTACCGGCAATAATTAAAACACTACCTTCATTTGACGCATTGTTGTTGATTAGCTCTAGTGCGTGTGGAAGATATTCAGCTAATCCGGCAGAACCTGCTATAATAGATTTTTGACCTATTATTTTTATGGCCTGGGCTATATTGAGCAGATCCTCACTATTTAAAGCATCTATCACTACAATTTCAGTGCCCTTCTTTGTTAATTTCTTTATTGCCATAGATATGTTCTCAGCACCCTTTAGAACATCTTCAAGATGAATAACACCAATCTTTTTATCGGTTTGTAGTGATATGATATCAGGTACATAGGAATATTTTACCGGAGTTATAGGGTCCTTAGCTATTTCTGTCTTCTCTAAGGGAGTATTATTGACCAAATGGATGCCATCAACAGTGGTTCTCCCATTTTGGGGTAATGCCGGCACTACAATTGCTAAGTTAACCTCTGCCGCATCCATAACCGCCGCAATCTCTCCACCTATATTCCCTCTAAGAGTAGAGTCTAATTTTTTATATATGTATCCAACATTGTTATCCAATATTTTAGTGACTTTGTGTACCTTATCATATGCCTCTTTTTTTGTATCGAATCTGCTCTCTGTATCTACCACAAGGACATCCAGGCTTTTCAGCGCATTTGTTATACTTTTAAAATCGGTTATGACGCCTGTTTTCAAACCTTTTTTACTAAATTGGACACCTGTATCATTAGAACCTGTTAAATCATCCGCAATTATTGCAAGTTTATTACTCATTATTTCAACCCCTGTCTATTTCACTTGAAAAGATTAATTTTTTTCCTCAAGTTTTTTCTGTCTTCTTTTAACAATGAAAGTCGTCAGTACAGGCGTTAACATTGCAGTAGTGATTGTAGATGCCGCAACCTGTGGTGTAGCAACTGCTGCTATTGCCTTTAAGGACGGATCTGCTATTGCTACAGCCGCCGGAGTTGCAACTGCATTACCTGCAGTACTTGAAGCCGCAGCACCTCCAATCCCACTGCCGCCGGTTGCTTTATCAGCAAGGACATTAAAAAATCCACCGATAAAGGTCGTCATAACACCCAGTAGTACACCGGATAATCCTGCCTTTATAATCATTTGGAAGTTGATACCTGCTCCTAACGCAAATGCAAAGAATGGGATAAGTATTGGACCGCCTTTGGTTAGAAAGTCCTTCATTTTGGGATCCAAATTACCTAAAATCATCCCGACAATAATAGGTAAAATCACAGCAATTAAAGCCTTGAGAGGAATACTGGCTATGCCGGCAGCACCTAATGCAATCATGGTTAAAAACGGTCCGTCATTTATTGATATGACAGCTATGGCTCCTATATCTGTTTCATCTCCAAACTCGCCTGTTAACGCTGCATAAAGTCCACCATTGGTATTTGTCATTGCTGAAATAATGGCAAGAGAAGAAAGCCCAAACATCCCATTAGCACCAAATACTTTAGCCACAAGCAATCCAATTGCGACACCAATTATAAATTTTGTAAAGGTTATTGCAGCCCCCTTTTTCAATGCTTTTGGAGCAGCTTTTACACTAATTCCCGCTCCCATACATAACAAGAATGCCCCTATTAAAGCCCCTGCCCCTTTTGCTATTGCAGTTGTGAAACCGCCAATTTGTAATAATTGTGGAAAAAACGTATTAATAAGTGCGCCAATTACCAAGGGAACAACCATCATTCCACCAGGTATCTTTTCAATGTTTTCTTTAATCTTCACTTCTACTCCTCCTTATTAAGTATTTTATATTCTTTTCTTAAATCAAACGCAAGTCTTATACCAATCTTTTTTTGTTATTAACCCTTTATTCATATTAAGCTTCAAAACAAGTTAATATAAGGATAAGAAGTTGAATCTTAAAGTATTTAAAATAATAATTAACGCATTAAACTCATATAAATTCAAAAGTCAGATACCTATTACGAAAACAAAACTGCTGTAAAATACTACAACGCCGATGCATTTTACAGCAGTCTATCTCTAATTTTCTAACTTTCTACATATGGTACCTCTGTCGATGCCTAGTCTTCTAGCGGTCTTCGTTTTGTTATAATTTTCTTCCTTTAAAATTTTTTCAATTATCTTTCTTTCTATGTCTTTCAAAGTGCCACTATAAATATCTTCGCCTGTATTCATTTGCATTTTCTGAGTCTTTATTACATCAAAAACAAATCTACAAGTATCCTTTGTTGCTATCCGAGCTTCACAAATTACCGATATTTTTTCTACTATATTTTGTAATTCCCTTATATTTCCCGGCCAAGAATAATCCATCAATATTTCTATTACTTCTTCATTGAGTTTTTCTACCTTGGAATTATATTTTTGACTGAATTTTTTTAGAAAGAAATCCAATAACAATTTGATATCATCTTTTCTTTCTCTAAGGGGAGGAATTATCAAATTTAATACATTCAGCCTGTAATAAAGGTCTTCTCTAAAAGTCCTATCTTCTACAGCTTGTCTTAGGTTTTTGTTTGTGGCTACAATTATTCTCACATCAACTGGAATAATTTTATCATCGCCTATACGCATCACTTCTCTTTCTTGGATAACTCTCAACAATCTGGATTGAAGTCCAATATCCATCTCGCTTATCTCATCTAAAAAAATGGTGCCGTTATGTGCAAGTTCAAATAATCCTTGTTTTCCGCCTTTTCTTGCCCCGGTAAAAGCCCCCTCTTGATACCCAAACAGTTCACTTTCCAATAGGTTACTGGGTAATGCAGCACAATTCACCGCAATAAAAGGCATGTTACTTCTATTACTGTTATTATGAATGGCTTGGGCAAAAAGCTCCTTACCGGTGCCGCTTTCCCCATTGATGTGTACGGTAGAATCAATCATAGAGTATTTTTTTGCTAAATACAGCGTTTCTTTTATGATCTCACTTGATCCAATAATATCATCAAAGGTGTGCTTTGCAATTAATCCTTTCTGGGATAATTCTTTTCTGATCTTCTGCTCTAAGTCTTGTATCTTTGTGATATCTTGAAAAGTAGCAACGACTCCCCTTACTTCATCTTTTATTATAATTGGTACACGATTGGTTACGATATGTGATGCATCAATTTCTTGTATACTCCCTAACTCCATTTCGCCTGTTTTTAAGACATCCGGAATTCTAGTATTTGGAATGAGATTATCTATTTTTTTTCCTATAACATTTTTGGAAGACATTTTAAATACTTTCTCGGCAGCATGATTATATACTTGTATGACGCCGTCTTTGTTTACCGCAATGATGCCTTCATGAGAAAAGTCTAAAATAGCTTTCAATTGCCTCTTCTTTTCTCTTTCCTCAAGTGTTAATTGATATAAATCAATGGCTTCATCAATGGCATTTTTTATTGCTTCCTTGCCAGACTTTATCAGATCATATTTTAGACCAAGCTCTCGGGCTGTTTTAACAGAAATGGCATCTCCTATTACCACATCTATGCCAATATCTGCAGCTTCATTTATCTTACAAAAAGCTTCTTCTTCTCTTTCTAAAACAAAATAATCCAGGGAAAGTCCAATGATATCTCCTATGGCTTTTGCGCCACTGATAACGTTGCTATATCCTACAACTGCAATACGCTTTCCACAACCAACATATTTATTTAAAACCCTTAAAAGATCGTAACCCGTAACTTTTATCTCTATTACTGAAATATCTACATTCTCTTTTATAAGCTTAGCTGTCCCGCCACGGCTGATAATGATTTCCTTTCCTTTGGTTTTAGCTATTTTTGCTTTTTCAACACCATTCCATAAATCCCCTACAGCGGTTTCAATATCTATATTCGTTTCTTCCAGAACTATTTCAGATGCATTTTTTAATTCCTCATATGGCGCTATAATGGTTATACTTCTATCCATAAAATATCTCCTTATATTAAAAGCTTAATGAGTGAGCTTATCTCTGCTTCCATTTATTTATAAGTATATCAATGACTTTTCTTTAGCACAATTCATATTATTGGGCTTGTTTTAAAAAAGGTCACTGCATTTATCAATTTGACAAACGCTGTGACCTTTTGTAAAAAAATATGTGTATATATTACTTTTCTAACAAGCAACCGTAACCTGATATGTTATCATTAATATTTAATTTTCTAAGACAGTGCCAGAATGTGGCTTGTATAGCTGTAATAATCGGCTTTCCTAATTCTTTTTCCAATTTGGATAATATTGAGATACCCTTCATAGAAGTGCACAAAACTGCTACGGCTTCTGCTTCTTTTGTGTCAACTTTCCTTATCAGCTTTTCTATTTCATCTATACTCTGACTATTAATTTCATAATCATCTAACATATTTTGGCCTTTAAAACTAACGATTTCAAATCCATGGTCATTTAAAAATTTTTTAGCCATTACATTGATATCTTCCACATATGGTGTTGCCACAGCGATTTTTTTAACCTTCAGCCGGTTTAATGCATCTATTACAGCAGTAGACGTGGTCGTGCATGGAATACCGCCGGATACCGCTTCCATCTCTTCTATAATTTTTTGATCGAAGCCGCTTCCCTGAATAAAACTTCCGCTGGTACATCCCAAAACAATTAAATCCACTTTGGCAGATGCTAAATTAATGGCGGCATCTAATGTCAAATCTTGAAATTTTGCAACGTTTTCAGCATTAACATCTTTGGCCAGCATTCTAGTCGTACATGTGATAACGCCTTCAGGCGCCATTTCATAGAATTCCGGTTCCATCACAAATCCGGTAGATGGATAAGCCAAGCCTATTTTTGCTCTTTGTCCATAGTTGTTGAAGTTTGTCATATGCGTATCTCCTTTCTTTTATTTTTTACTTTCTGGTTATTTCCACTTCACCTGTATTGCCATTGACTTTTAACCAATCACCTGTTTTTATATATTGGCAGGGGTCCACATCAACAAAGTCTGCCACCATTGGACTTCCAACGACTACAGCAGTTACACCTACTCTGGAATCCATTTTACTCACTACCCATCCTGCCGGCTTGCTGCCATTCATCATAGCAGAATTAAAATGGCCGGACCAACAATTAGAGCCTTTTGAAGAAGGAATAACAAGTATTTTGCCGTCTATACATACACCTTCAGCCACATGCCCTTTTTCAATAATAATGCCTGTGATATCATCGATTCCAGCCCACCCTTGAATACTATCGGGACATACCAATGCTTCCCCTTCAGCTATACCTTTAATTGCACCTCTGCCTTTGATCACATTTATCATCCTTTCACCCCCACTGTCCTGATACGGCTGCATCCACACATTGCTTCATGTCGCCATAGTAAACCTTTGCATTTGTCATAGATCTAATATAATGCGCTTGTTTCGCCCCGTCCAAAACAACACCTGCTGCATTATTGGTAATCGTTTTTCCTACCATTATAGGACATGAGTTGGTCAATATTTCGCCGCCTGCTTCATTAATCATATCAAGGTATCCATTTACTCTTGCCATTTCTTTCATAGGATAGGCTGTCCATACATAAAACTTAATACCATCTTTTATTCTTTTTCCTTTTATATAATTTGCTACTTCCTGAATCTCCTCCAGGGTATAATGAGGACATCCCAAGGAAATAAAATCTACATTTCCTTTATCTTCGTCACACAATAACTTCATAGATGCATCGTATTCTTTCTGGGTAATCACAAAAGTATCTTGAACCGGTTTATTTCCCGCAGCCATTTGTAAGGTATGTGCCTCCGGTGTCATCCCTACGATGTGACACATCACCGCACCACTTGTCGTCGCAATAGAAGCAAAAAATTGTTTGATTTGAACAGTTGTGGGGTTTTCAAATTCTCCGGTTATAACCGGTATTCCATTGGACGGCAATAATCTGCCTATGGTATACCCAATAACATCCCAGTCTTTTGAAGTTTTTGGTGTACATTCTATTTTAAATTCATGGGTGCCATATCTGCTTTGTGGTACATGGTTTCCCCATTTGGGCGTTCTGCCGCATACAGCAGACCATATGGCTGCTTCAATACCATCCGGATTACCACATGCACCCAGTATAGAATTACAAAACATAGCATTGCTTGACTCTGTCGTAACAAAGTGTTCTCCTTTTAAAGGAAGCCAACCAATGAGGTATGGTGTACATGTGCTGGCTATACTTACACCCGCCTCTTTTGTAATCTCTAAGAATGATTTGTTTTTCTCAAAAAATTCTTGTGTTACTCCCAAATCTTCGTATTCATAAGCATCACAGTTTTCTGTACAAGTCAGACAAAAACATGAGCCGGAAAACTTTTCATTTTTAATATCCAATACTTCATCCGTACACATATATACTCTGGAAAAAATCTTATTATAGTCATCTGATTGAATATGATCTAAGTAAGGTTGTGCTCCAAGCCCTAAAGTAGCTTTTGTTACTTTACAAAGTTCCTCTGCCCCTAAAGCTTCCGCATATTGCACTATATTTTCCAATGCTTTTTGCTTTAGCTTTCCCATATCACCTCGAAGCATTTTTTCTTCGATTTCTGTTAATTTTACCAACCCGCTTCCTCCTTAATGTAAATGTGCTGTCTTTACTTTATCAAAAGATAAAGTTATCGTCTATTCCTCTTAGTGATTAGCCCTGCACCTCTAAAGTAGTAAAGATAAGCCCAACATACCACGCAAACTAAAAAACAGCTGGTGCAATGATTATCTCCCAACTGTTTCATTATTCAACTAAAAATTTAACACATTTATATTTTTATCATTTCACTATCTGGTATAAATGATACCTTATATTAAAGGGGAAGCATTTTTTTACATATGCACACCACCATTAATATCTATGTTTGCACCGGTTATATACGAAGATTTGTCTGAGCACAAAAATAGAATGACATCACATACTTCTTCAACTGTACCATATCTTTTTAGTGGAATAGTGTCTACTTTTCTACTGGGATCATTTCTCAAATTTTTTGTCATTTCTGTTACGATTATTCCCGGTGAAACACAATTAACATTGATATTAAAACCAGCTGCATCTTTGGCAAAAGACTTTGTCAAACATATGATGCCTGCCTTTGATGCAGCATAATTAACGCCGGTACTTACCCCGCCTACCTCTCCGGCCAAGGATCCAATGCTTACAATTTTTCCATATTGATTTTGCTTCATATGTTTTAATACCTGTTGACTCATAAAAAAAGTGCCTTTAAGATTTACTGCCATAACTAAATCCCAATCTCGTTCCGTCAGTTCTTCAATCTTTTTTTCTTGGCATATCCCCGCACAATTTATTAAAAAGTCTATTTTACCATACTGGGAACAACACATATTTACAGTTTCTTCTATACTGGATATTTGAGTTATATCCAGAGCCACAGGTATTGCAGCACCTCCGTTTTTAACAATTTCATCACAAGTTTTCTTAGCTGCATCCAAGTTGATGTCAGCCACCATAACTTTTACCCCTTCTTTAGCCAGGGCAATACAACATCCTCTTCCAATACCACCAGCTCCTCCGGTAACAATTGCTGATTTGTTATTCATAAAAATTCTTCCTTTCTTAATTATTCTTCAATGGATTTACTATATGAATAGCTTCATCTACGATTCCGGCTGCAGCTTCCATAAATGCTTCTGACAACGTAGGGTGGGCATGTATTGTACTTGCTATTTCCTCAGAAGTGCATTCTAACTGAATGGCAAGTCCGGCTTCTCCTATCATTTCTGTGGCATAGGGTCCAATTATGTGCACCCCTATTACTTGATTGTGTTTTTTTTCCGAAATAATTTTAATAAAACCTTTTGTATTGCCCAAAGTCAGGGACTTACCGTTATGGGAGTAGGGGAATATGCTTATGTTCATTAGCTGTTTATATTTTTTATTGGCTTCTTCTTCTGTTAAACCTACGCTTGCCATTTCAGGATTCGTATATATACAAGAGGGTACTATATCATATCCCATTTTCTTATTTTCACCTAAAATATTTTTAACAGCTATTATGCCTTGGTGAGCAGCTACATGGGCTAATTGAATTTTACCGGTTACATCGCCAATTGCATAAATATTTGGTATTTGGGTTCTTAGATCATTATTCACTATAATTCCTTTGTGATCTATCTTTAAATTAATTTTTTCTGCAACTTCTAAATTTGGGCTTCTTCCTATGGACATCAGTACTTTATCTGTTTGTATTTCTTTTATTTCATTCTCCTGTTGATACTTGACAGTAATGCCATTCCTTCCTTTTTCAAAGCTTATTACTTTAGAATTTGCAGCAATCCGAATACCCTTCTTTTGAAGTTCATTAGCCATAAATTCAGAACATTCGTCATCCATATTTCCTAAAATTTTAGGAAGCATTTCAATAATAGTGACTTCAACGCCTAAACAGTTATAGATATACCCCATTTCTGTACCTATAACACCACCACCAACTATAACCAATCTGTCAGGTATCTTTTCTAACGATAATGCTTCCGTACTGGTTATGATATCTGTTAAATCACTTCCCGGTATATTAGGTATTATGGCTTTTGAACCAGTCGCTATAATAATATTCTCAGCGATCAGCTGCTTTTTACTTTCTCCATTCGTAACACTAATGGTATTAAGATCCATAAGTTCTGCTTCTCCAAAAACAACATCTATTTTATTATGCTTAAGTAATCCCTTTATGCCGTTCGTTAGACTTGATACAATACTATTTTTGTTTTCTTGAATTTGTTCCCAATCTATTTTTACATCTTTAACCTTTATGCCAAATGCTTCGGCATTTTGTATTTCACTATATACACTTGCACTGTGTATTAATGCTTTGGTAGGAATACACCCTACATTCAAGCAAGTCCCTCCCAATTTTTCTCTTTCAATAAGTACTACTTTCTTTCCCTTTTTAGCCGCAAAGATGGCAGCCGTATATCCTCCCGGACCTCCTCCTATAATACCTATATCATACATGGTTTCACCTCTCGATTTTGCTCTTTTTACGCGTTCTACCTCATAAATTTATAATGCCAGACATGGCTTTTCTAATAATTGTTTTAGTCTAGATAAAAATTTTGCTGCATCGGCGCCATCTACAATCCTATGATCGTAGCTTAATGTGAGTTTTATGATGGGTTTGATTTCTAGATCAACTTCGTTAACAGCTATAGGCACATATTCCATTTTTCCTACTGCCAATATGCCTGCTTCAGGCGGATTAATGATTGCAACAAATTCATCTATATCATACATCCCCAGGTTGGAAATAGTAAATGTTCCACCTATATAATCTTCAGATGACAATTGTCCGGTTTGAACTTTCTCAATAAGTATTTTAGAAGCATCTGATATATCTTTTATGCTCATTAAATCGGCATCTCTAATGACCGGTACAATGAGTCCATTGCTAACCGCTACAGCAATACCCATATTAACATAATCTTTTAATATAAGGTTATCTCCCGAAAGACTAGCATTCATTTCTGGGTATTCTTTTAATGCCAATGCTGCCATTTTTACAATAATATCATTATAAGATATCTTAATATCTTGCTTTTTATAGATTTCTCTTAGCTTTATTAATTCTGTTACATCTACCTTTATCTTATGATTGGTCTGAGCCATTTCCCTTTGACTTCGGCACATTCTTTCTGAAATGGTTTTTCTCATTGCTGTCAGAGGTATCGTTTTTTCTTTTCTGATGTCAGGTGTTTCATTTGTTGTATGCAATACTTTTTCTACATCTTCTCTATATATTCTTCCATAATGACCACTTCCTTGTATGGTCTTGGCGTCTAAGTTTTCTGCTTCTATAAGTTTTTTAGCTGTTGGGGTTGCTTTTGGTATTGTATCGATATACTCATATACATCTTTTTCTACAATTCTGCCATTTGGCCCTGTCCCATTAATTTGTGCTATATTAATCCCCTTTTCTACTGCTAATTTCTTTGCTCTGGGACTCATAAAAATTTTGTCTCTTCTCATATCTTTTCTATCCATTTTTTTAATGTTTGATGCTTGTTTATCTTCTTGATCTATTTTAACATCATCCGTGCTGCTTTTTTCTAAGCTCAAAATATCTGAAATGTCCTCATCAGGCTCACCAATAATTGCTATAACCTCAGTTATTGGAACAGTTTCCCCTTGGTCTTTGATGATTTTAATTAAGGTGCCTGTGTAAGCGGATTCAATAACTATACTGAGTTTATCTGTTTCAATTTCAAACAAAGGCTCCCCTTCTTTTACACTTTCTCCTTCTTGAATCAACCACTTAGTTATTGTACCTTCAGTCATTTGAAGCCCTTGTTTTGGCATAATAACTCTGTTTGCCATATATTCCCCTCCTTGCTTGCTCATCTATTAGCATTTTTTCATAATATTAATTTTTTATAAAATATATTGATACCCATATTAAAATCCAAATAGTTTAGGTAAGGTAAGCGATATCGCCGGGATATAAGTTATAATCAATAATGTTGATATCATAACAATCAGCCATGGGATAATTGCTCTTGAGATTCTTTCAATGCTTATATCCGCTATACCACACGTTACGAAAAGATTTACGCCTAGTGGCGGTGTCATAAACCCAATCGCTAAGTTAACCACCATAATAATTCCAAAATGTACCGGGTCAACACCTATCTCTAACACGACAGGTAACAATATAGGCGCTAGGATAATAACTGCTGCTAGTGTTTCCATAAAGCATCCCACAAACAGTAATAACACATTTATTAATAATAAAACGACTATTTTACTATCTGAAAATCCAATAATAGCACCGGCTAGCTTGGTTGGTATTTGCTCTATGGTCAATATTCGTCCAAAGGTTGTTGCTGTTCCAACAATAATTAATACGGTTGCTGTTGTTAAAGCTGCATTAACGATAACATCAGGCAGTGCTTTAAATTTTAAATCTTTATATATAAATGTACCAACGATAAACCCATATATTACTGCAACTGCTGCTGCTTCCGTCGGCGTAAAAACACCACCATATATGCCTCCTAGAATAATTATAGGAACAAACATTGCCCACTTAGCATCATTTAATGCCGATAATATTTCTTTAGCGGAATATACTTCGTTAATTCCTTTGTAGCCTTCTTTTTTAGAAGTAAAGTAACTATAAAGTATTAACGCTATGCCTACTAATATCCCAGGTATTAATCCGGCAATAAACATTGTACTAATAGAAACACCTGTTGACACACCATAAATCACCATAGGAATACTGGGAGGTATCATAACACCAATACTTCCGGAAGTAGCTATTAATCCTGAAGTAAATCCTTTTTTATATCCTCTTTTAATCATTTCCGGCACTATTATACCGCCAATTGCTGCAACCGTAGCAGGTCCGGACCCTGAGATGGCTGCAAAAAACATGCATGCCACAACCGTAACTATTGCAAGGCCTCCGGTATATCTTCCAAATATCATATTCCCAACTTTTAATAATCTTTCAGAGATGCCCCCTTTGCCCATTAATTCTCCCGCAAGAATAAAAAAAGGAACAGCCATTAGTGGAAATGAATTAACCGAAGTTGTTAAGCTCTGTGCTAAATATGATAATTCTACTTGGCCTGAATAAATAATAGTTACTAGAGAAGCCATTCCTAGTGCAATACCTATAGGCGTATTTAATATTAAAAATAACAAAAAACTACCAAAAAGAACTACTGTAACCATATTAAGCTCCTTTTCTATCATCGTATTTCTTTAACTTTGCAAACAATACTTTGTATTAATCTAATGCCAACTAGTGCAAATCCAATAGGAACAGCTTGATAAATATATCCCATAGATATACCTGTACCAGGTGATATTTGACCAAGTTTTAAAATAAGCATAGCGACTTTTTCAGAATGCAAAATAATAATGATTGTAAATACTAAAAAAATTACATCCGATACTATATATAGATATTTCCTAATCTTGTTGGGAAATATCTTGACAGCTGCATCAATTTTTATATGCTTTTTCATTTTAACACCATAGCTTATTCCAATATATACCATCCATATAAACATATATCTTGCAATTTCTTCCGACCAGCTTAGAGATGACTTCATCACATATCTCATAAAAACTTGAACGCCAATAATTAAACTCATACCTGAAAGTAATATGATTAAAATAATTTTTTCAATATATTCATTTAAATATTGAATGATTTTCATAATATAACTCCTTAAAAGTCATGTTTGTATTTACGTGTATAGACATTAATCACAAATAGACTGTATTTATAGAACAAGTAAGCAAAAGCTTACTTGTTCATATTGATATATTATTTTGTAGCGTTTACAAACAGATCCACCATTTCACTACCTGCTTTTTCTTTTACTTGATCAAATAATGGTGTTAACTTATTTTTAAAAGCTGCCTTTTCTTCATCTGTTAATTCAATCACTTCTACACCTGCTTCTTTAATAGCCTTTTCAGACTCAACATCTTTTTGCTTAGCCAATCCTCTTTGATAGTCTGTTGCTTCTTTTATGGATGCGTCAATAATTTCTTTATTTTCATCTGATAGATTTACATAGAACTCATTATTCATGATAATAACATAAGGCGTGTATATATGCTGAGTTTTAGAAATGTAGTCCTGTACCTCATAAAACTTAACTGAGTAAATGAGTTCAAATGGGTTTTCCTGACCATCTACCGTTTTTTGCTGTAATGCTGTAAACAATTCTCCAAAAGCCATAGGTGTTGGATTAGCACCCAACAGTGTCCACGCTGCTAAATGTAATTCATTTTCCATCGTCCTAATTTTTAAACCATTTAAATCTTCCGGTGTTTTTACCGGTGCCTTACTATTGGTAAGGTTTCTAAAGCCATTTTCCATAAATGCCAGACCTTTAATATTGTATTCTTCAAATGTTTTTAATAGCTCTTGTCCGGCATTTCCGTCTAAAACACTATATACTTGTTGCCTATCTTTAAAAAGGAATGGAATATCTAATACAAAAAAGTTTTTATTAAAAGAAGCCAATGGTGCAGAAGATGGGGAGCTCATTGTTACGTTTCCCATTTGAAGCGCTTCAATTAATTCACGATCTCCACCAAGTTGTCCATTAGGATAAATTTCAACTTCAATATTTCCATTTGATTTCGCTTCAACTAACTCTTGAAATTTCAACCACCCTTCATGTATAGCGTTACTTTCCGGGTTACCATGACCAACTTTAATCAGTATTTTTTCGTCTACATTGGCATCTTCCTCTACTGCGTCCGTATTATTTCCGCCACATGCAGTCATCATAGTTAAAATCAACACCAAACTTAAAATAACAGCAATCATTCTATTCATTGTTTTCATTTTCCCCTCCACTTTTTTAATAATAAATTTTCATTAGATCATCAAACTATTTTCCTAATAGCTTCTTCAATGTCCTCTACCTGAGGTATTACAGCATTTTCCAGATTAAGATTAAAAGGTAGTGGACAATGTCTCGCTCCTAATCTCATGACAGGTGCATCTAAATAATCAAATGCTTCTTCCATGATGGTAGCAGCTACTTCAGCCCCCCAACCTGCTATTTTATGTGCTTCGTGAACTACTAAAAGTTTTCCTGTTCTCTTAATTGAATTGATTATGGTATCTTTGTCAAAAGGCACTAATGTTCTCGGATCAATAATTTCTACACTTATTCCCTCCTTTTCTAACTTATTAGCAACTTCAAGCGTTTTATTTAAATAATATAAGTTTGTTACTACAGTAACATCGCTCCCCTTTTTAACAACATTTGCCTTTCCAAAAGGTATTGAAAATTCAGGATCATCAGGAACCTCACCTTTTGTAGCATATAACGCCTTATGTTCTATAAATATCACCGGGTCAATATCTCTAATAGCTGTTCTTAAAAGCCCCGCAGCGTCAGCAGGTGTTGACGGCAGTACAACCTTAATACCAGGCATATGCATAAATATGGTTTCAACACTTTGAGAATGTTGAGCTGCATTTCCCCTTCCAATTCCTTGCTGACCTCTAATAACCATTGGCACTGAGATATTTCCACCGGTCATATATCTCACTTTAGCTACTTGATTTAATATTTGATCCATGGCGATATAGGTAAAGTCCATATACATTAACTCCACAACAGGTCTCATACCGGCTGCAGCAGCTCCAAGACCTGCTCCAACAAATCCGGCTTCAGAAATTGGCGTATTAATGACTCTGTCTTCACCAAATTCGTCCACCAATCCTCTGGTACATCCAAAAACCCCACCAAGGACTTTAATATCTTCGCCCATAATAAAAACATTTTTATCTTTTCTCATTTCTTCAGCTAAAGTATCTTTTATAGCCTGCGCATAAGTTTTAATGGTCATGATACCCCTCCTTCAGAAAATACATTTTCCATCACTTTATCAGCATCCGGTTCATCACTATTTAGTGCAAAATTTGCCGCTTCCTCTACATTATTTTGTGATTGCTGTTCTATTTCATTCAGCTCTCTTTCTTCTGCCATATTATTTTCTATTAAATATTTTTTTAATCTTTTTATGGGACACTTTTCTTTCCATGCATGTATTTCCTTCTTGGTTCTATATGGCTGTGGGTCACCTGTCCAGTGTCCCATCCATCTATAAGTTTTTAGTTCTATCAGGGTGGGGCCTTTACCATTTCTGGCTCTTTTCACCGCTTCCTGTATAACTTTATCCATTGCAAGGACATCATTTCCATCTAACGTATATCCCGGAATATCATAGGATTTTGCTCTTACTGAAATATCTTCAACCGATGTGCTTTCTCTTTGCGGAACTGAAATACCGAATCCGTTATTCTCACATACAAATATGACCGGTAGCTTCCAAAGAGCAGCCATATTAATGGATTCATGAAAAGTACCTTGATTTGAAGCACCGTCGCCAAAAAATGTCACTGCTACTTGATTGGTACCCTTCATCTTTGCTGCAAGCGCTCCCCCTACAGCAATGGGAATGCCCCCGCCTACAATGGCATTTGCTCCCAAATTGCCTTTTGAAAAATCCGCTATGTGCATGGATCCGCCTCTGCCTTTACAGTATCCTGTTTCTTTTCCCATTAACTCTGCCATAGCTTTTCCCAAATCTGCACCTTTTGCTATACAATGACCATGCCCTCTATGAGTACTTGTGATATAGTCACTATCGTTTAAATGGGAGCATATTGTTGCTGCACCCGCTTCCTGTCCTATGTATAAATGAACAGATCCTCTCAGCTTATTTTCTTCAAAAAATTTAAGAGCTTTTTCTTCAAATTTTCTAATGTCATTCATGGTTTTATAAATATTCAACAACCTATTTTTTTCTAACATTACGCCACCTCCATATGATTTTAAATAATCGTAATATTGCACTGATTTTTAATAGTATGAAATTTCAAAATAATCTTTCGGACTATTGGATGAACCAATTTTGTAAAAAAAATAGAAAGCATCACTATCGGACTATTGGCTGGTCCAATTAGGTTAAAAATAATGATATGCCATTATTCTTTATTTATTATATCGATTATGTTTTCTCTGGCTTTTTTTAAGTGTTTTCTCATTACTATACCAGCTTTTTCTGAATCGCCACTTATTATAGCATTTAATATCTCTTCATGGTCGTCAACTGTTTTGCTGGGTTGTCCGGCAATATTGAGTGTTGCTTCTCTACTTTTGGTTAATGCATCTTTTATTAGATTCATGATCATAGCGTATATCTTATTATGAGATGCATTTGCTAACGCCATATGAAAATCATCATCATATTTTAAACCGTTACTACCTGTTTTAACTGCTTTTTTTGATTCTGCAATAATATCCTTAATTTGTTCAATTTCCTGATCATTTGCTCTACATGCAACCAGTTTTGCTACTTCTGTTTCAATAACATCTCTAGCATCTAATGTATCTAGTATCAGCCTATAGTCATCGGAAATCATTTGTGAAAAAGGTTTAAAAACACTATTTAAATCTACTTCCTTTATAAACGCACCTCCTCCTGGTCTAATCTCTACAAACCCCCTTACTTCAAGAGTTCTATAGGCTTCGCTAACTGAATTCCTGCTTGTATTTAATAAACTGGACATTTCTCTTTCTGCAGGTAACTTATCTCCCGGCTTTAAAATGCCGCTATTTATTTGATTTAATACTTGTTTAACGATATCTTCATATATTCTTTTCTTTTGTACTGGTTCAAATTTCATATTGCATTGCCTCTTCTTTCCATTGCTATCTGAGCCATTGAATAATTGGATCAACCAATTTTACAATACCTATCGTATCATCTTTTGATTAATAAGTCAATAATTTGTCTGAATATTCACGACAATCGGGCTGCAGTTCAAATGTATCCTATTTTAATCTCTTAATTTCCATAAGCCTAATGCAGGATTGCTGACATAGTATATTTCTTCTCCATCTTCCATTACATTAAACCCATTGTTAAGTTCTTTAGGATTATATTTTTTAACCGCTTCATTATAGTCCATATAACTATAATTAACTGCTTCTATTTCTTCTTTAGTTACATTTTTTACAGCATAAGTTACTTTATATCTTCCATTTGTAGAGCCATAAATCATTTGAGATGCTGCAGATAAATTGCCCTTAATATCTTCATTTCCTTCTTCATTTATCAGCTTAAGAATTTTATCTCTTCCTATATATCCATATTTCCTGATCAATTTATCTATATCATGGTCTTCTCCAAACTGAATCAACCCTGGTGCTAATATTAATAACTCTCCACCATCTTCTATTATCAGACTTGTTCTATATATTGCTTTATCACCCAGCCAGGTTGTCTTAAACTCTTTCTCATCTAAATATGCCACTACTTTCTTTACAGGTTTATCTAAGTGTGTAATATTTTTTTCACGACTAAGCTTAGCTGCTTCATCAAAAACTTCTCTCTTATCACCAATGAATAGTCCCTCTATATTAGTATTTTCTTTATCAAATGTCGTTACTGTTAACACATACATTAAAGGAATTTGACTTAAAAAGTTTTCCTGAGCATAATCAAGTACCTTTCTAACTGGATTATTCGTCTGTCCTACTACATTTTCAAGTCCGCAAATAGCTCCTAGCATATGGGTCTGGCTAATCATTTCAAAGCCTCCACAGCCAACAAAAATATTTTTACTGTAGTTGGCCATACCCGCTATCTCATGAGGGACTACCTGACCTAAAGAAATTATTAAATCATACGTACCATCAATAAGAATTTTATTTACTTCCACGTCTATAGAATTATCCACTAGTCCGTTTGATACCTTGCCTACAAACCCTCCTGGAATTTCACCTATCTTTTTAACATCATTCCTCCAATTATGTACAATGAACCTTTCTTTAGGAATTGAATGACCAAAAAACTCAATTCTTTCCTCATCTGTTAAAGGCATATGTGTTCCCAAAGCCGGCATAACATCTACCTGGCATATATCTTTTAATAAATCATAGTATATATTAGTTAAATCGTTAGCCCTTGAATGGCTTCTGGTTAAATCCGGCGGCAGTAATAATACCTTTTTTAAGGAATTCTTTTTTTGGTTTATGGAGTTATTTAATATTTCTACTAAATATTTTCCCTCTATTAAAACGCTATCTGACCTTTTAACCATAATACTTTGCATAACTTTCTAACCCCCTATTTTTAGCTTAATAAGTTCATTTCTTATCCATCTTTTAACTAAAACAACTTATATTTATTCAGTATTTCAACATCTAACTCTATACCCAATCCCGGCCCATCAGGAAGATACAATTTACCCTCTGATAATTTAATTGGTTCACGAGCCAATTTTTCTCTCATAGGATTTTCATCTAATGTTAACTCTATTAAATTTATATTGCTGCAGGCTGCTGCAAAATGTAAGTTAGCTGTAAGAGATACAATTCCTGCTGAAAAATGTGGTATACAATTTAATTGTGTTATCTTCATATGCTAAAGCCTCACTCTATACTATATTTTTTTATTATATCCTCATTAACTTCTATTCCTAAACCTGGTCTATCAGGTATGTGTACGAAACCATTTTTATCAGGTAATAATTCCTCATTTATTAATGTATTTCTTAAAGGATTATAATTTCGATCATATTCCAACAAGCTTCCATTGGGAATTGAACCTATTAAGTGAAGATTCGATGCTAAACTAATGCCACTTGAAAAAACGTGTGGGATACATGGTATATTAAAAGCTTGTGCAACTGCAGCGATCTTTCTACATTCCGTTATACCTCCTGCCCAAGTTACATCCGGCTGGACAATACTAACTGAATCAGCACAAATAAGCTTTTTAAATCCATACCTTGTAAATTCCTGTTCATATCCTGCTACTGGAATAATTGAGGTTTTTTTAACCTCCGCAGAACCTTCATAATCATAAGGGTATACCGGTTCCTCTAACCATCTTATATTAAAATATTTAATCTTTTCACAAACATATTTTGCAGTAGCCACATCCCAATTACTGTTTGCATCTATGGCCAGTCTATAATTATCACCTAATATCTTTCTTACTTCTTTAATTCGTTTCAGGTCTTCATTAACCAAAAGTCCCCCAACCTTTATTTTTACTGTTTTAAATCCTTCAATTAGGTAATTTTCGGCTTCTTCACATAACTCTTTTATACCCTTTCCTTCCGAATAAAACCCTGAGCTTGCATATGCCTCAATTTTATTATTAAATCCACCTAAGACTTTATACAGAGGTTTTCCTGCTGATTTTCCAATAACATCCCAGATTCCTATGTCTATTCCACTTAACCCCATAATGATTACACCGGATCTGCCGTGTTGTATGGTAGTATGAAAAACATTATCCCATAAATATTCTATATCAAATGGGTCTTTTCCTATAAAAAATGGTTTTAACTCCTTTTCAATAACCGTTTTAGTTATTTCAATGGGTCCACCAAAGCATGCTGCCTCTCCATAACCTACTATACCTTCATCAGTAATTACTTTAACCAACAGTGCCTGTCGAGATGGAATATAGTGTTGAGCATCCCATATCGGTTTTTCCATTTCAAATTTAAGAGGAATCGTAACGATATCTTTAATTTTCATTAATGACTTCCTTTCATCATTTAGAATAAATTTTTAAGGTTATCATTCTCAGCAAATTCTAATATACAAGCTTCTAAAATTAGTGTCCTATTCTACAATTAAATCATTCCAAGTAATTTAGGTAAAAATAATGTTATTTGTGGGAATATGGTTAATATTAATAACGCAAACAATAGTGCTCCAATCCATGGTAATAATACTCTTGATAATCTGGTCACAGAAATATCCCCTATTTTAGATATTACAAACATTACCAGGCCAAATGGTGGCGTTATAACCCCTATCATTAAATTTAGAACCATTATTACCCCAAAGTGAATAGGATCTATGCCTGTCGTCACCAGTAAAGGAAATATAAGTGGCATAAGTATAGTTATTGCAGATACTGTTTCCAGGAAACATCCTACAATTAATAGGAATAGATTAAGTATTAATAACATTACCAATGGGCTAGTTATAGACGCTGTAACCGTCTCAAGTATTGCTTGAGGTATCATTGCCCTGATAATTACACTTCCATAAAGAGCCGAAGCGCCAACTATTAATCCTATAACAGCACTATCTCTCACCGTTTCCTGTAAAACAGCGTATAGTTTTTTCATCGTCATTTCTTTATAAACAACAAAAGATAAGAACAAAGCATAAAATACTACAACTACTGCTGCTTCTGTAGGTGTAAAGATACCTGAATATATTCCAATAATAATAATTAATGGTGTGATTAAAGGTAATATCCCCTGTCTTAAAGATGTAAGAAACTCTCTAAAAGTTGGAACCTTCTCTCTAGGATATTTTCTTTTCTTAGCATATATAGTAACTACCAGCATCATTATTAAAGCCATAAATAATCCTGGAATAATCCCCGCAATAAATAATGTCCCTACTGATGCAGACGCAAGCATACCATAGATAACCATTGGCAGACTTGGTGGTATTATAGGACCTATGGTTGATGATGCAGCTGTAACAGAACATGCAAATTCGTTGTCAAATCCGTGCTCTCTCATGGCTCTAATCTCTATCATTCCCAGACCTCCTGCATCTGAAACTGCTGTTCCGGACATACCTGAGAATATGACACTTGCTACAACATTTACATGCCCTAGACCACCTGGTAAGAAGCCTACCATTGTTGTAGCAAATTTAAATAATCTATCTGTTATTCCTCCAGTATTCATTAATTTACCTGCTAATAGAAATAGGGGTACAGCTAAAAGTGTAAAGGTATTTACCCCGCTAATCATCATTTGTGGTATTGATGCAAATGTAAGCTTGCCAAAACTAATAAACATAAGCGTAACTGCTGTAATCCCCAGACTAAAAGCAATAGGTACACCAATTACAAATAAAATAATTAGTAATACAATAAAAATAATACCTTCCAATTTATATCACCTCATTAATAATAAAAACTAAATCATTATCCTTATAGATTTACTAAAAGTATTAATGCCTATAATATCTCACTATTTATCTTGAGATTTAAAATGTACAAATATATTACCTATTTCATAAATTAGCATTATAATACACGCAATCATAACACTGATATAAATATTATTCATTTTGAACCAAGGCAAAGCTGAGGTACTGACTACCTCACTTATCTTTATAGTCAAGCTAAGGCCATATATAACAATTATCAATAACCCTGAAACCAATAAGCTTATAAATATCTGTACTACCTTTCTTTGCTTTGGTTTCATCTTGTTAAGAAGTATAGCTACAGAAATATGCTTTCCTTCGGAAATTGCCAGAACAGAACCAAAAAATGTAACTAGAACATAAGCCAGTCTTGCAAATTCTTCTGTCCAAGGGGCACTTACATTTATGAAACGAAAAACTACTTGGAATGCCACAAATAGAACTACAATTACTAATAGCATTACTGAAATCTTATCTAATATTTTTTCAAATGCATTTTTTATCTTAATAATATAATTCATTCTACTTCCCTCTTCTTTGAATCGAGCAGGAGGTGAGTAATTATTTTACTCACCAACCTCTCACACCACCACACAAACAGTTCCGTATACGGTAATTATCATTTTTTATATGACATTATCTCTTCATAAGATGTTACTTGCCAATTATCTTTAAACATTTTTTCTAGAACAGGCTTAGCTGTTTCCATAAATTCATCAACATCCGGTTCAATTATAGTCATACCATTATCCTTTAACTCTTGTAAGAATTCTCCAGATTGCTTTGCACACATTTCAGTAGCCCAATCCATAGCTTCAGTTGAACATTCGTCTATTAATTTCTGATGTTCTTCTGAAAGACCATCATAATATGATTGACTTACGAATAACCACACTGGTTCATAAACATGACTTGTATTAATAACATAATCTTGAACTTCATACAGTTTAAATGTTGCTATTTGTTCATAAGGTCCTTCTGATGCATCCACTACTTTTGTTTGCAGAGCAGTGTATAATTCAGGCAATGGAATAGGTGCCGGACTTGCTCCAAGTTCTTTCCAAGTTGCTACCCAGCTTGCAAGCTCTGGTAATCTTAATTTTAATCCTTCTAGTTCAGAAACGGTTTCAAAAGGTTTATTACTTGTTGTATTTCTTATTCCTCTATAACATACCTGAAGCATTCTTATATTTTGTTCTTCAAAACGAGCTTTTAATTTCTGTCCAACATCACCTTCTAATACTGCTCCTAAATGATCCCAGCTTCTGAAAAGATAAGGTATACCAAAAAATGCAAATTCACTTGCATATTGGTCAACACCTTGCGTTCCAGCTAAAATCATTTCTAATTCTCCAGCAGCTAACTGATTGTAGTTATCTTTTTCATTTCCTAATGAACCATTTGGAAATACGTTGACTTTAATACTTCCACCGCTTCTTTCTTCTATAAGTTCTTTAAACTTATCCGCACCAAGGGTTTGTGGTGCCTTAGCATTATAAACGGTTGCTAAACTCATTTCAATAGTTTCTTTCTTTTCTACATCTTCGTCTACCGGTTCTATATCATTTCCACCGCATGCAGTCATCATAGTTAAAATCAACACTAAACTTAAAATAACAGCAATCATTCTAATCATTGTTTTCATTTTCCCCTCCACTTTTTAAATAATAAATTTGCATTAGATAATCAAATGCCTCTTCCATGATAGCAGCAGCTACTTCAGCCCCCCAACCTGCTATTTTATGTGCTTCGTGAACTACTAAAAGTTTTCCTGTTCTCTTAATTGAATTTATTGTATCTTTATCAAAAGGCTCTCGGGTCAATAATTTCTACACTTATCCCCCCTTTTCTAACTTTAAACAGATCGTCTCAGCTTATTTTCTTCAAAAAATTTAAGAGCTTTTTAAAACAATCGCAATATTGCACTGATTTTTAATAGTATGAAATTTCAAAATAACCTTTCGGACTATTGGATGAACCAATTATGTAAAAAAAATAGAAAGAATCACCATCGGACTATTGGATGGTCCAACTAGGTTAAAAATAATGATATTTTAGTTTTACTGGGTTGTCCGGTAATATTGAGTGTTCACTGAGTTTCTACTAGTATTTAGCAAGCCAGTCATTTATTTCTGTCTGATCCATTGAATGATTGGATCAACCAATTTTACAATACCTATCGTATCATCTTTTGATGAATGCGTCAATAATTTATCTGAATATTTTGAAACGTCTTAATATTTTTATTGCTTGTTTATGTTTATGTTCAAACTTTATTCAACTGCTATAACTTTATCTCCATAAAGCGAAAGATCACAATTATTTGTCGTAATAATCGTTAGTCTTTCATCATCTATGTCAGCGTATTTATATCTAGAATTTTGTCCAAACTTTGTAGAGTCTGCAATCAAAAACGCTTCTTTTGATTGTTCTATTGCTGCCTTATTCATTTGTGCCACTTCACAATTACTGGAAGAAACGCCATTTTGTATTGTAATACCTGCAGCGCCAACAAAACATTTGTCAAAGTTCATGCCTTTGATCTGATTAATGGTAGTTGTTCCAACAACTACGGCTATATCTGTAAGAACCGTTCCTCCAATCAAAATGCAACTTATATTGTATTTTAAAAGCTTTTCAATATGAAACGCCCCATTGGTTGCAACGGTAATATTTTTCCCTTCAAGATGCTCAATCATATAGTTTTCTGTTGTACCGGGACCCATAAAAATGAATTGCCCATCATTGACTCTTGTAGCCGCATACATAGCGATTTTCTTTTTTTCTTCTTTACTTAAATCAATCTTTTCACTAAGGGATTTTTGTGCAACATTTATAATAAGCTTTGCTGCTCCACCGGACAATAGCTCTATATGACCTTCCGATGCTAATGTTTTTAAATCCCTGCGAACGGTTGCATCAGATACATTCGTTCTATTTATGATTTCCTCAATGGTCACAATCTCTTTTAAATGCATTAATTCAAGAATACTTTTCCGCCTTGTATACGGTATCATTTGCTCCACTCCTCTTTTTTAGTATCATTGAATCACTTTCTAAACAATTTTTTAAATAGAAATGTCATCGTACGAATTCAATTATACTTGGTTTACTAACTTATATCAACTCTCTGTAGACACAGAGAGTTAAACTTATTGTATATCACTGATTCTATACCTTTTAAACAAAGATAATATTGAAAATACGCATAGCCCTAAAGATACAAAGTGCCGCTTTCATTCCATTATGCAATGAATAAGGATTACGGTGTGATCAATTCTTTTTCTGCTAATACAGCAGCGGCATTATCAATCTTATCTTCATTGACACGAACAATAGGCCCGGTACAGCCCATACCGCTTTCAGCATATATGCCGGCTTGCCATAAGGCTTCTACCGCATCTTCTAAGTCCATTATGTCGATGCCTGATATTTGGCCTGTTACGGTTTCTTTATCCGGTTTTGTCACTTCTTTTTCAGGTTTATGTTTTTTTGTATCTTTTCTCAGGCCTTCTAATATTTGATCCAGCTTTGCTTGTTTTGCCTTTTCATATTCTTGTTTGCATTTTGTGTTGAGATTTCCTTTTGCTAAGCTTGCTGCATATGCTATAGCGTTGGCTACTACCGGGATGCCGGATGCTCTGGATAGTATTAGGATGGTTCTATGGTAATCCATGCCCACCCCAGGTCCGTAGCCATAGCCCATGGCTTCGTAGCTGCCCCCTGTTGTATAGGATGAAAAGACTTTCATCATGATGTTGCCTGTTAAGGTGTCGGTTACCATAACATCTGCCGTGCCGCATAATAGGTCATTGCCTCTCATGACAGCCCCTCCGTCGGATCTCATGGATTCTGCAAATTGTATGGGATAACCGTTGGCCTTTAATTCTTTTAGAGCACGCTCTGCTTGTCTTGCTCCGTCTAGGTTTAATATGCCTATGGTAGGGGTTTCTATCCCCATGCTTTTGGCTGTGATGATGCCATGCAGTGCATTTTTTACCATGGCTTCGCTTCTATGGGCGGAGGCGGTGCCTGTGGTGCTGGCTAAAAGGATTTCTTTTCCCGTTGCGGGTGTCATCACTCTGCCTACGGTGGAGACGCCCATTGGGAAGTTGTAGTGCATGGTGACACAGGCCTGTATGGTTTTTTCATCCAGCAGGTTTTCCATGGTGGTATGCATTTCTTGTTCAGAGTTGGCTTCTATGATCTTTAGCTTGGTGTCTGCTTTGGGTCCTATTAGGACGATTTGTATGTTTTCATTATGCTTTGCTGCTAACTCTGCGCCTTTTATCAGGTTCTCGGTTTTATGTTCGCTGCCCAGTGTGGTTAAGCCTATTTTTATTTTTTCTTGGATTTGTCCTGTTTCAATGGCATCTGCAATGTCCATGAATGTGCTGCCTATGAGTTGTTTGATTTTATTGTTCATCTCATTCACCTCTATTGTTTAACAGATGGGCAGCAAAGTCTCTCATGGCCTCTGCTACTAGGGTTTTGACTTCTGCTTGTGAGATATTGTTCTCCTGTGAGATATTGTCCTCTTGTGATGTTTCTTCCGGGTTTCTTTCCAGTATGACGGATACGCCGTCAAATAGGTTGGTCATTCTTCCCAGGAATAAGCTGCCTTTTCCTACGATCATGGCTTTGTTG
>JAKSCF010000385.1 GCA_022360735.1 Clostridia bacterium | reverse complement strand
CTGCTTATTGATCGTAGAATGATGCCCGGAGAAACAGAAGATAAAGTCATAGCACAGATTACGGAAGCCATAGAGCCTCTAATGGGACAAGGTTTTAAAATTACTGTTGAAGTGGTTAACAAGGGATGGGATCCTTATGTGATCGACCAAGATGAGCAAATGTTGAAAGATATCGTTCATTCTTATGAAAGAATTACCGGCGCAGTACCTGGGATTAGGGGTAAAGGTGGTTGTACAGATGCATCACATATTTTCCATGCCGGGATTCCAGTCGTCATACTAGGGCCAGGAAGTGCCAACGAATCCCATACTGCTAATGAAAAAGTTTTGGTTGAACGCATAGCAAGAGTAGCTGAGATATATGCAGATTCAGCAATACAGTATTTAAATCGATAAAGGGGGAACTGTGAGATGGATAAAAAAATGCCGGTCATGTTGACGTTTGATGTAGATGGTGAATCCCTTTGGGCATCGAGAGACCCAGAAAATTTGAAAAGACCTGTATGTACTTCTTTGGGTCAATATGGAATTGTAGAAGGGGTGCCTAGAATATTAGAATTGTTGGATAAATATCAAGTACCGGGAACTTTCTTTGTACCGGGCATGATAGCCGAAAGGTATCCTGAAATGGTAAAGAAAATAGCAGGTAAGCAGCATGAAATTGGTAATCATAGCTATAGTCATACTTATCCGGATCAACTTCCATCAAGAGAAGCTGAGAAAGAAGAATATGTAAAGACCGGTAAAATACTTGAAGACCTAATTGGGGAAGCACCAAAAGGGTATAGGTCACCGGCTTGGGAATTTAGTGAACATACTTTTGACATCATAAGAGAAATGGGATTCAAATATTCAAGCAATATGATGCACACGGATCGCATTGGGTATTTAGAAGTATTTGGTGAAAAGTCCAACATAGTTGAACTTCCGATTCACTGGGCATTAGATGATGCAGCGTTTTGGTTGTATAGTGTACGAATCGTAGGAAAAGCGATGCAGCCTATTTCATCTGTGGAGGGCTTTTGGAAAGCTGAATTTGATGGCTTGTATGAAGAATTCTGTAAAGAAGAAAATTCGGATATTTGCTTTATTTTGACCTGTCACCCTCAAGTAATTGGACGTCCTGCAAGGATGAAAGTGTTAGAAAATGTTATCCAACATATTAAAGGCAATACCCATATTGAATTCACAACATGCTATCAAACAGTACAAAAGTATATAAAAAAGTAACTGGAATTATTTGAAAAAAGTTTTGACAGATAAGCAAAAAAATAAACTAATGGAAATAGCAATTAAAATGCCCGAAGAAATTAAATTTTTTTAAGGATGGTCATTATTGTCATCGTCATTAATTATGTGTTTATATTTTTTATTAATATCAAACCAATACCATGCTAGTGAACATATAATTATAAAAAATATAGATGAATTATATATAATCAATTTATATAAATTTTCAGGGGTTTTTAATGAAAAATAAATAATAAATAAAATAAATGCAATTGCTATAGGTATAGAAGTATAAATAACATATTTTAGAATACCTTTTTCACTTATTTTTTTCCATTTTTTATATTTTTCATTTTTATAGTGCATGTTTTTACCCTATATATAATTTTGTAGTATAAATATAATAACACAAAATGATGGTGTGAAATGTAAAAAAATATAATTCACACCATTTGTGGCAGAAAGGGATGAATTCTTTTTTATTGATTAGAAATAATGATTTGCTATTTAAATGCCCCATTCCTTAAAAACTTCATAACATCATCAATGATTTCATCTGTAACACATTCATCATCAAAAATGATCCACTTTAACCCTATGAAATTACCAACTCCGATAAAACAATAAGCCAGAGTTTTCGCATCAATGTCATCCACCATTTCCCCATTTTTTTGAGCTTTTTTAATTTGCTTTATATAGCCTTTTGCAATGTTTTCATAATAATCTTTAAAAGTTTCTTCATCTACAAATTCGGCTTCCCAGATAATTTTGTATAAGCCTCTGTGATGCTTTAAGAAATTAAAAAAAGCTTTAAATCCTTCATATTCCATATCATATCGCGTTCTGCAATCTTTGATGGCTTCACGAATCTCCAGTCGAAGAATCTCATTTAAATGTTCGACCAAATACTTGAAAACACTTATTTTATCTTTAAAATATATATAAAACGTACCAGGCGCAATATCAGCCATACGCGTTATATCGTTAATTGAAGTATTATAGTATCCTTGTAAACTAAAAAGCGCTTCTGCTGCTTTGCATATGTTTTCTAAGGTATCTCTTCCACGTTGCGTTTTGGGTTGTTTTAATAAGTCCAAAGTACCACCTCTTTTTTCCATTCCTTTACAAAAGTGTAGCAGACAAAAGGTTGTATTTCAAGTCTATGAGAAAGCAAAAAAAAATTATCAGAAAATTTAAAACAATAAATTGACAACATTTAGGCTGTGTGATAAAGTAAAAACATGAAAGGTGATTCATGTTTCATAAAATTCGCTATAATATCTTAATTTTTGGAAGGAGGATGACAGACTATGGATATTTCTAACAAAAAAACAGGGATTATTCTGTTAATTGGCATTCTATGGATAGTCATAACCATTCTTGGGTGGAAAGGTCAGTATTTGGCCGGTATGTATCTGGGTGTTATATTGATTCTTTTACACTTGGTATTAGGAGCAGCAAAGAACGGGGTTTTATCTTCAAAGATTATAATATACCCCTTATTGGCTTTTGGTGTTTTATGGTGTGCAAGCTTTTATCTATCCGATTATTATGCAGAGGTATTTTTAGGACGTATACCAGATTTCACAATTATGGGCTTTCACCCTTCCTTTGCATGGACTGTTTTAACTTACTGGTTGGGAGGATTAGCCACTCTAACAGTAGGATTTGTAGTTTTTAAAAATGAGTGGCTGTCAGAGAAAGACTGGGAAGACTTTAAAAATAAAATAAAACAATCTAAACAAGGCGAGGTGAAGTAAATGTCAGGAAGTGTAAAAATCGCTATTATTGGATTTTCGTTTTTGATGATTCTAGTTTCATTTCTCATTGGATGGTGGGCTAAAAAGAAAGTAACTTCTACTCAAGCTTACTTTGGAAGTACAGGTATGTTTGGGCCTTTAACAGTCGGCCTTTCCAGTACGGCAGCAGTTGCCAGTGCTTTTGCTTTAGTAGGGGTTCCGGGCATTATCTATTCTACAGGTAATACAATGAACTTTTGGATGCTGTCGTCTGTAGCCTTTGCAATGGCTTATTGGATACTAGGTAAAAAAGTCAGGGCTATGGCCGAATTAG
>JAKSCF010000294.1 GCA_022360735.1 Clostridia bacterium | reverse complement strand
TGAAAACTGTAAAACAAACGATGGACTATATCCATTATCCTATTGTTTTCAGGGAAATGGATGTTACCTCAAATTTTTCATCAAAAGCAGGCGTAAGCGGTAGTGGTTTTGGAGTTGGAGGTTCTATGTCCAGATTTGGGCTTTACAAAGAAGTATTATATATAGTAGATAATAACAAGCTCAATATTTTTGATATTTCTGATGTAAATAAGCCGGAAGAATATACAGAATTTTATGCAGGATGGGGAATTGAAACGATGTATATCCTGGATGATAAAATGTTTTTAGGAACTCAAAGTGGTATGAGAATATATGATATTTCAAATGAGCTATCTCCAATGTATATCAGTGAGTTCTGGCATGTAACAGCCTGCGATCCTGTAGTCGTAAAAGATGATATGGCTTATGTGACATTGAGAGGGGGAAGTACATGCTGGAATAATGTAAATGAGCTGGATGTAGTCTCAATCAGTGATATTAATAACCCGGAACTAGTGGAGAGATATCCTATGACTAACCCTCATGGGATGGGAATAGATGGCAACACCTTATTCCTTTGTGACGGGGATGCCGGTTTAAAAATATACGACATTTCAGACCCCTTAAAGATTGATGAAAATCAGATAGCCGTATTCTCAAACATCAATGCATTTGATGTAATTCCAATCAATAATGTATTACTGTTAATCGGAGATGACGGTTTGTACCAATATGATTACAGCAATTTGAATGATATTCAGTTTCTAAGTAAAATTGATGTGGAAGATTCAAATTAATGCGTTCTTTGAATTAGTATAGGGAGTCCGGAAAGGCAAATTATTATATTTGTGATTCATAACCATTGAATAAAAAAGGAGTGAGCTCGGAGGTATTACAAGAAATAATACAAGGTTGCATAGAAAGCAAAAGGGATTCGCAGGAACAATTATTTAAATTGTTTTCTGCGAAAATGTTTGCTGTCTGCTTGTATTATACTAAAAATAAAACTGAAGCCGAAGACCTGTTACATAATGGTTTTATAAAAGTATTTCACAGTATCCGGCAATTTAGGGGCAAAGGTTCCTTTGAAGGATGGATCAGAAGAATATTTACAAATACAGCACTTGAACAATTTCGGAAAAAGAAATTAATATTAACCGAAGATCATATTGAATATGATCGGGAGAACACAAACAATGATATTTTAAGCCGTATTAATGCCAAGGAGTTAATCAGCCTGATTCAAGAGCTGAGTCCGGCATACAGAATGGTTTTCAATTTATATGCCTTGGAAGGATATTCACATAAAGAAATCAGTGAAGAGCTGAATATTTCTATCGGGACTTCTAAATCTAATTTATCCAGGGCAAGAAATATTTTGCAACACAGGATTTCATTATTGACAGAAAATGAAAAAGTATTAAGACGATGAAAAAAGGAGATCAACATATAGATAAGCTGGCAAAGCAATTGCTATCTGATATGGAGGTGCAAGCTCCTGAAGGTAGTTGGAATAAAATTGCAACAAGCCTTGATGAAAAGCAAACGAAAGCAATTCCTATCTACAAAAAATTGGAATTTATTGCTGCTGCAGTTGTATTGATTGGGGCACTCATATCATCTATATTTATATTTAATGATAAAGAGCAAAATCTTGTCAGTGATAATACAATCATTACTGATGACTCAACAGCTGTTATTTTAAATCCGACAGATACTATTTCAACTCAAATAGCAAAAGAACAGAAAGTAACTGAAATAGAAAAACCTGTTGAAGTAAATAAAAAAACGACGAAACAGCTTCAAAGAACTGAAAGTACAGATAATAAAACTATAATGGTACAAACAGAAGAAAGAGTTGAGAATTCTATTGCATCAATTCAAATAGTACCTTTTAATAAAAGAATTGATTTCCCTTCTTCATTATTAAAGCTTTATAATATTAAACTGGAAGAAAATTTAGATTCCTGGCAGGCAAGCCATGCTGATGAGATTCTTGCTCAAAAAGATGATCATTTAAAACTCTCATCAGATAACTGGAAATTAGGCATTGCTTATTCTCCAACTTATGCAGATAACTCTTCAAATCCTTCACAAGAAAGAGCATTAGCTGCAGATTTTGGAAATAAAAGCCAGAATTATATAGATGAAAAAACAAAAACAACCTTTACATTTGGAGTCAATGTTTCTTATGCACTATCCCAAAAGATAAGTATACAATCAGGATTATATTATCAAAAACATCAAAATCAGATATCGTCAAACAGGCTATTGGTTAACTCTGAAGATTTAAATGCTATTCAATTAACTAAAACCAGCTCGGGGAATATTAACATTATGAATGATATCAATATAAACACCAATGACAGTTTCGAATATTTAATGGAAAATAATAATGCTGTAGCAGAAATTGATCCTAATGCAGACTTAATTCAAAATTTTGCCTATTTGGAAATTCCAATGATTTTCAGCTATCAATTACTGGATTCCAGGTTTGATGTATATTTACAAAGTGGTTTACATACCGGTTTTGTAATAAATAATAGTGTGAATATTTCCGGTTTTAATTCAGAAAGTATAGGCAGCACAGATAATATCAATTCTGTCATATTTAGAAGTATGATTGGTATATCTTTTGAATACCCGTTAAGTAAACAGCTATTCTTTAATTTCACCCCTTCTTATAAATATCAGCTAAATGATTTAAATCGTTCAGTGAATTTTAAGTCAAAATTTAACTTTTTCGACTTAAAAACCGGAATTAGCTATAGGTTCTAAAAAAATCCATTATATTAGCTTTCCAAAATTAAAAACACAGTTAAACATGAAAAGATTTTTATTATCATTCAGTGCATTCATTATTGTGCTGGCTTTTTCTTCCTGCAATTCTACAAATCAAGCATCTCTTGAAG